>JBIIRW010000115.1:0-3431 GCA_044341385.1 Sediminibacterium sp.
CTGAGGATCTCATCCGTAAACTTCTTGGGGTAACTTCCGATTTTACATGCTGCCCAATCGTCGCTAATACTTCTTCAAAAGTATACAATTCATTTACACGCACATCCACCACCATCTTACAATTCGATGGCACCACATTATGCTGTTTATTATCTGTTTCAATAACGGTTGCAGTCATTTTTACACTTCCAAGTAAATCTGAAACTTTATCAAATTGGTAATTTCTAAACCATTCTAAATCAGCAAGTATTTTATACAAAGCGTTTTCACCTTCCTCCCTTGCGGCATGCCCTGCTTTGCCGGTAGCAATCACATCTAATACCATCAGTCCGCGTTCAGCAATGGCAAGTTCCAATTTAGTAGGCTCTCCTACAATTCCAAATTCAATTTTTGGCAATTGGGGTAATACCAATTCAATGCCATCATGTCCCGAAATTTCTTCCTCTGCAGATGCTACAAAAATAATATTGTAGGGCAAATTTTCTTTTTCATAGAAATATAAAAAGGTAGCCAATAAACTAACCAAACAACCGCCGGCATCATTACTTCCTAAACCAAATAGTTTTCCTTCCTTTTCAAAAGGGTCAAATGGATCAATGGTATATCCTTTATTTGGTTTAACCGTGTCATGGTGTGAATTCAATAATAAAGAAGGCTTCTTGGGATCAAAATGTAAATTAGTGGCCCAGATATTATTTATTAATCTTTCCGTTTTAATTTTTCGCGCCTGTAAAAAATGAACTAAGACATCGGCAGTCTTATTCTCTTCCTTACTGAAAGATGGTATTACAATTAATGATTTCAATAAATCAATAGCCTCTTTATGAAGCCTATTGATTATTTCATGATTCAGTGATATGTTATTACTAAGTGACATTAGTTCGTTATTGTAGTACCTGCAGTACCATTGATTAATTCATGTAGCTTTTCTGCTTTTCCGATAATGACCGATTGCACGCCGCCATTTAATGCTAAAAAAGCATTGTCAATTTTTGGTATCATCCCTTCAAAGATGACATTTTCTTTTTTAAGTTGGCTGTATGTTAGATGATTAATAGATGAAATTACAGAACCTTCATTATTCACATCCGCTAAAACGCCTTCTTTTTCGAATCCATAAACAAGGTGCACTTGATACAAGTCCGACATTGCAACAGCAATACTTTGCGCAATGGTATCCGCATTGGTATTAAGTAATTGGCCAGCACCATCATGTGTGATAGGCGCAACCACTACTCTTAAATGATTAGCAAGTTGTTGTTGAATAAATACTTGATTCACTTGGTCAATATCGCCCACAAAACCATAATCAATATTTGTATTCGCACGCTTATGCGCTTTTATCAAATTGCCATCAACCCCAGAAAGTCCAATTGCATTTACTTGCATCGCTTGTAATTGTGCGATTATATTTTTATTAATGTAACCTGCATAAACCATAGTTACAATTTTCAAAGTTTCCCCGTCTGTAATTCTTCTACCTTCCACCATATTTTGCGCCACCCCTAATGTTGTGGCTAAGCTAGTAGCCAATTTGCCTCCGCCATGCACTAAAATAGCCTGACCTTCTATTGCAGAGAAAGCAGTAAGGAAATTTGTTAACAATGCTGGATTGTCAACAACATTGCCTCCTATTTTAATGACATATAATTTTTCCATAAAATACTTTCCAACTTTTATTTGTTTGTAGCCAATAATATTTCCGACAACACCGCTTGTGCTGCCCAAACTCTATTGGACGCTTCTTTGGTCACCAAACTATTCGCGCCATCTAATATTTCGTCACTTAACTCCACATTTCTTCTAACAGGCAAACAATGCATCACTTTTGCATGATTAGACACTGCTAATTTTGCATTCGTTAGCATCCAATTTGCATCTGTGCATAGTACTTTACCATAATCTTGATAGCTACTCCAGTTTTTTACATATACAAAGTCAGCATCTTTTAATGCTTCGTCTTGATCATGTGTTATAGTAGCACCGTTCGTATACCCTTCAGCCAATTCATACCCTTCGGGATGCGTAATCACAAAATTGGCCTCCCCCCATGCATTCACCCACTCACTAAAACTATTAGCTACGCATTGAGGTATCGACTTTATATGTGGCGCCCAAGTCAAAACAATCTTAGGTTTTTTATTAGTAAATGTGCCGCTCAAATTCATCGACTCTTGCATCGTTATAATATCTGTCAAAGATTGAAGTGGATGCAAGGTTGCACTCTCTAAACTTACAACAGGAATTCCAGCATATTTAATAAATTGATGAATAATATGCTCACTATAATCAGCTGACTTATCCTGCAAACTAGGAAAAGTACGAATGCAAAGAATATCAAAATAATTGCCCAATACGGGTGCTGCATCTTTAATGTGTTCTACGGTTGTTCCGTTCATAACAGCACCTTCACTAAACTCTAAAGCCCAACCTTCCTTATCAACATTAAAAAGAATAGGTTCCATGCCTAAATTTTGCGCTGCTAATTGTGTACTTAATCTTGTTCTTAAGCTTGGATTAAAAAAAAGTAAGCCAATGCGTTTATGGGCACCTAAATTTTTATCCAACAAAGGTTGTTGTTTATAGGATAATGCCTTTTTTACCAAAGCATTAATATTAGCCACATCCTTTACTGAAATAAACTGTTTCATGCGCTTAGTCTTTCTTTTGCTTCAATACTTGAATTGCATTATTCAAGCCGGTTAAAAATAAATTGATATCCTCCATGCTTATTGCTAAGGAAGGCAATAGTCTTATTACATTTGGTTTTGCTTCCCCTGTAAATATTTTTAAATCATTCAATAATACCTTGCGCAGCTCTTCTAGTCCGGCTTCCATTTCAAAACCAATCATTAAGCCGCGGCCTCTAACTGCTTTAACCCCTTGCGTATTTTTTAATGCATTGATTAAATAAGCCCCTTTGTCTTCGGCAGCTTTAATTAAATGATCCTGTTGCATCACCTCAATCACCGCAAGCGCTGCAGCACATGCTAATGGATTTCCGCCAAACGTCGTTCCCAGCATACCAAACTTAGCTTGAATATGTGGCGCTATTAATATACCGCCAATGGGAAAACCATTACCCATGCCCTTTGCCATTGAATAAATATCTGCATCTACACCAGCATGATCATGCGCAAAAAATTGACCAGACCTGCCATAGCCACATTGGACACTATCCGCAATATAAACTGCACCAAAATCGTCACAACATTTTCTGATGGCCTGTAAAAACGCATCATCCGCTTCATAAATACCTGCAACACCTTGAATACCTTCAATAATTACCGCTGCAATACTTGTCCCTTGTTCTGCAAAACATTTTTGCAGTGCCGTAATATCATTAAAAGGTAAAAAAACAATATTATCTGTTTCGTTCACTGGCGCAACAATACTTGGATTATCAGTCGCAGCCACTGCTAATGAAGTAC
>JBIIRW010000053.1:0-11810 GCA_044341385.1 Sediminibacterium sp.
ATGGTTCGAAAAACAATTGGGATGGATTACCTATAAAAAATTAAAAAAAATAAATAGTACATCAACTATTTAGTATTTTCACTATCATGGCAAAAGCTAAAAAACCAAAACACGTTGCAGTAGCCGGTAATATCGGCGCTGGTAAAACTACTTTAACTGAAATGCTAAGTAAGCATTATCGTTGGATACCTCAATTTGAGGATGTGGATCATAACCCCTACTTAACTGATTTTTACGATGACATGCCACGTTGGAGTTTTAATTTACAAATTTATTTTTTGCATGGTCGTTTGAATCAAATATTAGATATTCAAAGAGGTACAGAAACCATTATTCAAGATAGAACGATTTACGAGGATGCAAATATTTTTGCACCCAACTTGCATGAGATGGGCTTAATGAGTAAGCGTGACTTTGATAATTACTACGGATTTTTTAGCACCATTAAAACAATGGTTCAACCTCCTGACTTATTAATTTATTTAAAAGCATCAGTGCCTACCCTAGTTTCTCAAATTCAAAAAAGAGGAAGAGAATACGAGGAAAATATTCGTTTGGATTATTTAAAAAAATTGAATGAGTATTACAATAAATGGATTGAAGGGTATAAAGAAGGTCCATTATTGATCATTGATTGTGATAAAAATAAATTCGGCGAAAACGAAGAAGATTTAGGCGAAATAATAAGCAAGGTAGACGGCATGTTGTACGGCTTATTTTAACTCCATCGTCATGAATGCAATTACACCACAAATACTTGAACAATTTAAATTAATTGTTGGCGCTGCATATGTTTTTACCGATGCCGACAGTATTGAAAAATACGGCAAAGATGAAACGGAACAATTGCATTACGCCCCACAAGTAATTGTAAAGCCAAGGCAAGCCTCCGAAATTGCACAACTACTAAAAATTTGTAACGAACATTTAATTCCAGTCACACCAAGAGGTGCTGGCACTGGCTTAACAGGTGGTGCTTTACCGCACTTAGGTGGTTTGGTGATTTCAATGGAAAGGTTCAATACCATTTTAGAAATAGACGAAAGAAATTTACAAGTAACCACCGAGCCTGGTGTGATTACAGAAATGCTGCAAGATGCAGTTAAAGAAAAAGGATTGTTTTATCCGCCTGATCCTGCAAGCAAAGGAAGTTGTTTTATTGGTGGTAATATTTCAGAAAATTCAGGCGGCCCTAAAGCAGTTAAGTACGGCGTAGTAAAAGATTATGTATTAAACTTAGAAGTGGTACTTCCCAATGGGGAAATAATTTGGACCGGTTCCAACGTATTAAAAAATGCTACTGGTTATAATATCACACAACTCATAGTGGGTAGCGAAGGCACTTTAGGGATTGTTACCAAAATAGTGTTAAGATTAATTCCACATCCCAAGTTTGATTTATTAATGCTGGCGCCTTTTAATAGTTTGGAAAAAGCAAGTGAAGCGGTGAGTGCCATATTCAGAGCGGGCATTACTCCAAGTGCAATGGAATTAATGGAAATAGATGCCATTACCCTCGCTTCAAAAATTTTGGACAGCACTGCTATCCCATTAACAGAAAATTTAGCGGCACATTTAATAATTGAAGTGGATGGAAATAATATGGATGTACTAATGAGTGAAATGGAAGCCATTTCGGAAGTACTTTCCCAATTTGACGCTGGAGAATTATTTTTCGCAGATGATGCGCAACAAAAAAATGAACTTTGGAAAATACGTCGCAAAGCCAATGAAGCTGCGGTAATGGCGGGTTATACGATTGAGGAAGATACGGTAGTGCCAAGAGCCGAGCTGCCTAAATTAATAAAAGGGGTGAAAGAATTAGGCGCACAAAACGGATTTAAAGTGGTTTGTTATGGTCATGCGGGCGATGGCAATTTACATATCAGAATTAACCACCCCGCGATTAAAAAGAGCTATGGTAGTGATGAAATGAATGCCATCTTAAAAAAATTATTTGAACTTGTTAAGGAACTAGGCGGTACCATTAGTGGTGAACATGGAATTGGGCTGATACAAAAATCTTATATGCCGGTGTTGTTTAACGAAGTGTCGCTTGAACTAATGCGCGGCATAAAAAATACATTTGATCCTAACCATATTTTAAATAGTGGTAAAATTTTTGATTATAAAAAGTAAGCAAAATAGAGTATTCGAATAAATGCAGTAATTATAAAGCAATGCTTAAATATTCTCAAGATAAAAAATAACAAAACAGTAACTCGATCCCATGCATCTTAAAAACATTATCCTAGCTACAATTATCTTATTCAGCATTACTGCGCAAGCGCAAACCACTATCACTACAAATAAAATTTTAGATAAAAAACCGGTTTACGTGGGTGGGGGATTGGTATTGGGTGGCGGCGCGCATAGTTTTCAAATGGGCTTGAATCCTGAAATTATAAAAAGCTTTACGCCGTATTTGGATGGCGGTTTAGCGATGAATATATATTATGAGCTATACAATCCATCTGAGTTTAGTGATGTCCGAAGTCGCAACTTTAGATTAGGTGTTGGGGCATTTACGCGTATTTGGCCTATTGAAAGTTTTTTTATCCAAGTACAACCAGAATATAATTATGCATGGATCAAACAAAAGGACACCAAATCAGGACAAGCTGGTTCTACTAATTTTGGTGCCGAAAGCATATTGGCTGGTGTTGGATATGGCAAACGCGGTGCATCAGGGATTAGTTATTTTTCAGTGATGATTGATTTATTGAACAACCCACAATCACAATACAATGGTATTTTAAACAGAAAAGAGCCTGTATTTAGAGCAGGTATTGGATTTCCATTAAGATTCGGGCCTAAGAAAAAACAGCCTTAATTTCTTCCAGGGTTGCGCAAATTTGCAAGCGATACCTACTTCGTTCGTATAAAAAATCTTCTTCCTCCATCTTTTGAATCATAGCAACCAAAGGATCATAAAATCCTTGAAAATTATATAGTACTATTTTTTTATCGTGTATACTTAAGTTGTTCCAAACAAGCATTTCAAAAAGTTCATCGAAAGTTCCCAAGCCACCAGGCAGTACAATAGCGGCATCTCCTTTTTCATATAACAACATTTTTCGAGCATGCATATTTTCCGTAACAATCAATTCCGTTAAACCTTTATGTTCGGCTTCCCACTCCAATAAAACCTTGGGAATGATCCCTATCACTTTTCCCCCTTTGGCTAAACATGCATTGGCTGTAGCACCCATCAAGCCCTTATTTCCACCCCCATAAATAAGTGTAATTTTTTCTTCCGCTAACCAATATCCCAAATCCATGGCCATTTGTTCAAAAGTGGGATTTTTCCCCGATTTGGAACCGCAAAACAGTGTGATGGCATTCATGGTCATAAAATCCTTTTTGTGCTTAATAACATCGAATTTAGTTAAAATTAAAAGATTGTCTTTACTTTGCTTGAACTAATTTAATAACCTATGAGCGCTCCCTTATTATTTCTATTTGTAGTACTCTATTTTTTAGTCCTACTTGCCGTTGCAAAAGTGACAGGGAAAAATAGTAATAATATGTCCTTTTTTATAGGTAATAAAAATAGCAATTGGATGCTCGTGGCCTTTGGAATGATTGGAACCTCATTAAGTGGTGTCACTTTTGTAAGCGTTCCTGGGGCGGTTGGAAAAGATGGTTTTCATTATTTGCAAATTACGATTGGCTACCTAATTGGTTACTTCACGATTGCTTATGTTTTATTGCCCATCTATTATAAGATGAATCTGACTTCTATCTACAACTATTTAGAACAAAGATTGGGTTTCGGTGCTTATAAAACAGGCGCCTCTTTTTTCATACTATCAAGAACCTTGGGCGCTACGGCTAGATTGTATCTGGTGGTGAAAATTTTACAAGTATTCATTTTAGATAATTTACATGTTCCCTTTTGGGCAACCACGGTTGTTATACTTGCTATGATTTTGTTATACACCTATGAAGGGGGTGTGAAAACAATTGTATATACAGATACTTTACAAACATCGGGTATGCTATTGGGTTTAATTATTTGTAGTATCTACATTTTATCCAACCTACATTTATCTGTAGGAGATGCTTTAGTTGCTATGCAAGCGAAAGGTATTGCAACCGTTTTCAATCCTGATGTGAATGCGAAATCATTTTTTCTAAAACAAATCATTGGAGGTGCTTTCATTACCCTTACTATGACTGGATTAGACCAAGAAATGATGCAAAAGAATATTTCTGTTAAAAACTTGAAAGATGCGCAGAAAAACATGATCACGATTGGATTCACCATGTTATTTGTGATTAGTTTGTTTTTGTTTTTAGGCGGATTACTTCATTTATATGCTGCGCAATTAAATGTAACCGCGGTAGGCGATGATTTATTCCCTACCCTGGCCTTACAACATATGCCACCCTATTTATCCATTATTTTTATTTTAGCGTTGATATCAGCCTTATTCCCAAGTGCAGATGGCGCCATTACCGCGCTTACTTCTAGTTTTTGTATTGATATTGTAGGTATGCAAAGAAACACCCAATGGGATGAAGCTAAAAAGAAAAAAATTCGTCAACGAATCCATTTAGGTTTTGCTTTTCTGTTTTTAATCATCGTGTTGGTATTTAAATGGATTGATAATAAAAGTATCATTGATTTATTATTAAAGATTGCCTCCTATACCTATGGCCCTTTATTAGGCTTATTTGCATTTGGCATTTTAACTAAAAGAAGCATTAAAGATAACTGGGCATTTTTACCTTGCTTTATTGCACCCCTATTATGTTTGTTGCTTGACTACTTACAACCCTACTTTTTTGGCTCAGACCCTACCAGCTTCAGAATTGGTCAGGAATTGCTGATCATTAATGGCTTATTTACATTTTTAGGATTGTTTTTAATTTCATCGCCAAATAGCGAAAAAAAATAGAACTTTGACTAATGGATTTTATACACCCTTTAGCCAATGAATATGCAGCGCAATATAGCAATGCAACACCATCCTATTTAAAGGAGGTATACGAAAATACATTAGCTACACATCCGCATGCCGAAATGCAAAGCAGTTGGACCCAAGGGGGTTTTTTAAGCTTGATCAGTAAATTATTGCAACCCAAGCATATTTTGGAATTAGGTACCTTTTCAGGCTTTAGCGCCATGTGTTTAGCCGAAGGCTTAGTGCATGACGGACAATTGCACACCCTTGAATTAAGGGAACCCGATGGAATCATTGCACAAAACAATATCAATCAAAGTCCACATAAGGATAAAATAAAAATTCATGTGGGCGACGCTGGTGAAACTTTAAACCAATTAACAGCCCCTTGGGATATTGTATTTATTGATGCCGATAAAGTGAATTACGGAAAATATTACCAAATGATTTTCCCGCAGGTAAAAACAAATGGCTTAATTATTGTAGATAATGTTTTGTTTCATGGCGAAGTATTCAACGAAACATTGAAAGGTAAAAACGCAAAAGCCATACACGCATTTAATGAAATGATAAATTCGGACCAACTTGCAGATACTGTGTTGTTGACTGTAAGAGATGGATTAAGTTTAATCAGAAAAAAATAAACATGAAATTTAAATTTATCCTATTATTACTCCTTAACAGTTTTTTTAGTACTACCCAAGCACAAAAAACTGCAACAATTGATTATATTAATCAATATAAGGATATTGCCATTAAGGAAATGAAGCGAACTGGCATACCCGCTTCAATTACATTAGCCCAAGGTATTGTTGAATCAAATAGCGGCAAAAGCAACTTAGCTTTCAAATATAATAATCACTTTGGCATAAAATGTAAAACTGACTGGAAGGGGGAAACTACTTATCAAGATGACGACACAAAGCAAGAATGCTTTAGAGTATACCCAAATGCGAATGCTTCATTTATTGATCACTCTAATTTTATAAAATTAAGACCTAATTACGCCCCTCTATTTCAATTAGACCCCTTAGATGACTCTGCATGGGCAATTGGCTTAAAAAAAGCAGGATATGCAACCGCAAATGATTATGCTAAAATTTTGATAAAAGTTATTGATGATTATGAATTATCCCAATATAATTTTCCTGAATTAAATGACGAAAACGATACAACAACCACAGAGGATAGCAATATTACAGAGAACCCAACCATTATAACTAAAACAGATAAAGTTGCAGAAATTAGATTAGAAAAAAAAGACACAAGCAACATTTTTAAAAATGAAATTGTAAATGAATCGACAAAATCCATAATCACAAAGAAAGATACCGTTCTTCAATCAACAATTACAGACACTATTAAAAAAATGCCATCTGAGACAACAGCACCCATTAGTAAAATTAAAGGCATTACCGCAACAAATACTAATTCAAGTGTCAATGTTATTAAAATGAACAGTATTGGAAAGGATACTACATTAATTAAAAAATCTATTCCCGACGCTTCTGCAATTGCTAAAGATACTACAACTAAAGTATTTGTGAAAAAAGTAACTGTAGCGAATTCTGACACTTCAAATAGTAACAACAAAACAAAAATTCAGTCTGTAAATAGCGGAAGTTCTAAAAAACAAACTACTAATTATCCTGACAATCCATTTAAAATTAATGGTACTTCGGTAATATGGGCAAAAAAAGATAGCTCTCTATTAAATATAGCAATTGAAAATAAAATATCCTTACGTAAAATGTATAAATATAATGATTTAGAAATACCCACCCTTGTGATAAATCAAAATGATCCATTGCTACAAGATCAGTTGCTATTTTTAGGCAAGAAACGAAGAGTAGGTGATACTAGTTTTCATGCAGTTGCAGCTGGTGAAAGCCTTCATGAAATTAGTCAAAAGAGAGGCATTCAATTAAAATGGCTAAAGAAATACAATCCAAAAATTATAGACACTCCTGCAATAGGGACAACGTTAATTTTAGTAAAGCCAATGGAACAAAGGTTTAAACTTTCACTTAATAAATAATCGACTTGCAAAATTATTCAATTTAAAAGTTCATCTCATATGTCTACAATCAAAATACACGATAAAGAATTTACACCCTATATTACTGACCAGGAGATTCAGGAAAAAATTCAACTACTTGCACAACAATTAAAAAAGGATTACGGCGATAAAAAACCATTATTCTTATCCATTTTGAATGGGTCGTTTTTATTTACTGCAGACTTATTTAAGTACCTTAATTTTGAAGCAGAAGTATGTTTTGTAAAGTTAGCTTCCTATAAAGGAGTGAGCTCGACAGGTAATGTAATTACCGCAATAGGCTTGGATACCAATTTAAATGACCGACACGTTATCATTTTAGAAGATATTATTGATACAGGAAAAACGCTGCACCATTTTTTACCACAATTACAGTCACAACAATTAGCATCTTTAAAAATTGCAGTGCTATTAAATAAAAAGGAGGCCCTTGCCTATCCAATCAAAGTGGACTATGACTGTTTCGAAATTCCCAACAAATTTGTAGTGGGTTATGGATTAGATTATGATGGTCTTGGTCGTAATTCTAAGGACATCTATCAACTAAAAGAAGACTAAGACCGACTTTGTTTTGTACAATCGTTATTATTATCTGAAAGCTTCTTTTACGCGATCGTAAAAACTTTTCTCCCCTTTTATATTTTTGGGTTTGAAGTTTTCGCTGAGTTGCATTTTTTCCAACGCTTCCTTTTCCTCATCACTTACCTGCTGTGGTGTCCATATGTTTACATTAATCAATTGATCTCCTTTTGCATAACCTTGCACTTCTGGAAATCCTTTCCCTTTTAATCTAAATATTTTACCACTTTGTGTTCCTGGTGGTATTTTTATTTTAGCACGACCATCAATCGTAGGTACTTCTACACTAGTACCAAATACTGCATCAGGAATGGTGATATATAAATCGAAGGCTACATTTAAACCATCTCTATGTAAGGACTCATGTGGTTCTTCTTCAATCATGATAATTAAATCACCCGGACTTCCGCCACGTTCACCTGCATTCCCTTTGCCAGACATACTTAGTTGCATGCCATCTTGAACGCCGGCTGGTATATCAATGGAGATTGTTTCTTCACCATACATGCGCCCTTCCCCTTTACATCCCGCACATTTTGCTGTAACGGTATTTCCTTGACCATTACAGGATGGACAAGTATTCACCGTTTGCATTTGACCTAAAAAAGTGTTGGTCACACGTTTTACTTGACCAGAGCCATTACAAGTGCCGCAAGTTTGTACACTATTTTTATCCTTCGCACCATTACCACCACAGGTAGTACAGGTAACATGCTTTTTTACTTTTACTTGCTTGTTAACGCCATTTGCTATCTCTTCAAAACTCAACTTTAATTTAATACGCAAATTGCTACCTCTTTGTCCCGTAGCTCTTGATGATCTTGACCTTGATCCGCCACCGCCAAAAAATCCACCAAATCCTTCATCCCCAAATATGTCACCAAATTGACTAAAAATATCATTCATATCCATACCACCGCCACCGCCAAATCCACTTCCGCCGCCAGTACCAGGACCAAATGCTTGATGACCGAAACGATCATACTTTGCTTTTTTATCGCCATCACTTAATATTTCATAAGCTTCCGCAGCTTCCTTAAATTTTTCTTCGGCTTGTTTGTCTCCAGGATTTCGATCTGGATGAAATTGCATAGCTACCTTACGATACGCTTTTTTGATTTCCTCAGTGGATGCTGACTTACTAACGCCTAATATTTCGTAAAAATCTCTTTTTGACATATTGCTGTTTTTATTTGCCTACGACCACTTTTGCAAAACGAATAATTTTATCATTTAAAAAATACCCTTTTGATATTTCATCTACAATTTTTCCTTTCATCTTATCATTGGGCACCGGCACTTCGGTAATTGCTTCGTGTTTATCAACATCAAAAGTTTCGTTGACACTTACCATCGCAACAACTCCCTTTGCAATCAAAGTGGATCTTACTTTATTAAACACCAATTGAATTCCTTCTTTTTGTAAAGCAATATCATCTGAACTATTTAATTGCTTTTCGGCACGGTCACAATCATCCAATACATCCAAAAAAGAAACAATTACTTCCTTGCTTGCCGTTTGAATTAATTCAATACGCTCTTTTGCGGTACGACGTCTAAAATTTTCGAAGTCAGCCATTAACCTTAGGTATTTGTCCTTTTGATCCACTAACTCCAATTTTAGGGCATCCAATTCACTTAAAACGGGTGCTTCCTCGGTTGCCTGCTCCGTTGATGGATTTGATTCATTCGTTGCATCGTTTTCAACTGATTTTTCCTCCATTTTGTCCGATGCCGTGTTTATAGGTTCTTTATCTTGCATAGTCTATTATTGATACAAATATCTCCCAAAAATATTGCCAAAGCAATAAAATAGCAAAATTGACATAAAAGGGCCTAAAAATGAACAAGTTGTCACTTATTCTCTGCCTATATTTGTGCCATGACAAAGGTGTATTTAAACAAGAAAATAACCCAAAGGATCGCTTCTGGCCACCCTTGGATTTATAATAATGAAATTGACCGCATTGCAGGAACGGTGGAACCCGGAGACTTGGTCGAAGTTTATTTTTTTGATGGCCAATTGGCAGGTCGTGGATACATTAATACTAATTCCCAAATTACCATTCGCTTATTAACGCGCCATAGAGATACGATTGATGCCGCCTTTTTTCATAAAAAAATTGCCACCGCTTGGGCCTATCGCCAACAATTAGGCTATGTTGAAAATTGCAGATTGGTATTTGGAGAAGCAGATGAATTACCCGCATTGATTATCGATAAATTTAATGACTACTTTGTTTTGCAAACTTTATCATTGGGTATTGAAAAATGGAAACCAGCAATTGTAGATGCGATTAATGCTATTTTTCATCCGAAAGGAATTTACGAACGTAACGATGTTCCCGTGCGCGAATTAGAAGGGCTTACACAAATTAAAGGTTTTTTAAGCGACCCCTTCCCTACCGAAATTACGATAAATGAAAATGGTTTACAGTTTTATGTGAATATTGAAAATGGACAAAAGACGGGTTACTTTTTAGACCAACAAGATAACCGCCGTGCCATTCAAAAAATTGTTTCTGGGGCAGATGTATTAGGTGCGTTTACCTACACAGGTACCTTTGAAATTCACGCTGCACACTATGGCGCGAAGTCAGTTTTAGGCATTGATATTTCAGAAAGCGCAGTTGCACAAGCAAACAAAAATGCAGCTTTAAATAAGCTTGATCATATTGTTAAGTTTGAAACCATGAACGCTTTTGACGTTTTAAAAACATGGGGTAAAGAAGGTCGCAAATATGATGTAGTGATGCTAGACCCGCCTGCATTTACAAAAAGCAGAAATAGTATTGACAAGGCAATCACAGGATATAAAGAAATTAATTTACGCGGAATGAAGATGATTAATAGTGGCGGATTTTTAGTCACTTCAAGTTGTACCAACCTAGTGAGTCCCGAACTATTTTTAGACACCATTGATATGGCTGCAAGAGATGCTAAAAAAAGAATTAGGCAAGTGACTTATCAATCCCAATCCAGCGATCATCCAATTATTTGGGGTATGGAAAACACCCACTACTTAAAGTTTTTGATTGTTGAGGTTTGTGATAGATAGAAAACTAGCAAGAACCAAAAAAGGGTCCCGACTAGTCGGGACCCTTTTAAAATCATTAGAGATCTTCTTGGGATTTATATTCTATAAAAAACTAGCAAGAACTAAAAAAGGATCTCGACTTGTCGAGATCCTTTTAAAATCATAAGAGATTAAATCTTGTAGGTTTATATTTCATAAAACCTAACAAGATCAAAAAAGGGTCCCGATAATTCGGGACCCTTTTAAAATAATTAGAGATCTTCTTGCGTTTTTTATATTCTATAAAAAAACTAGCAAGAACTAAAAAAGGATCTCGACAAGTCGAGATCCTTTTAAAATCATAAGAGATTAAATCTTGTAGGTTTATATTTCATAAAACCTAACAAGATTTAATGTTTCAGTTTAACGTATTCAACACTGTTTGAATTGCCTCAAAATTAGGCAAGTCACCTGGTGTTGGACATATTTCAGCATATTGAACAACACCTTCTTTGTCAATCACGAAAGCAGAACGCTTTGCAACGCCTTGCATTTCAAATGCTGGGAAGGTTTCATACAAAACATCAAATGCTTTTGAAGCAGCTTTATTAAAATCACTCAATAAAGAGAAATTTAATTTTTGCTCCTCTTTAAATTTACCTAAAGTAAATAAAGAATCAACTGAAATACCTAGTACTTCTGCATTAGCAGAATTATAAACTCCAATATTGTCTCTAATGCTACATAACTCTGTAGTACATACGCCTGTAAATGCTAAAGGGAAAAACAATACAACTACATTCTTTCCTTTGTAGTCTGATAATGAAGTTGCTTTTTTGTCTGTGTCAAATAATGTAAAAGCAGGAGCTGCTTGTCCGATTGAAATGCTCATTTTTTATGAATTTTAATGGTTAATTATAGTTTTTGCAAAAGTAATAAAGGGAACTTGTATTTTTATTTTATTAACGGTCTTATTGGTGTTAAATTTTCCTTTTTCGACAAACTGCTCACCGAATCCATTAATTCCTTAAACAAAATGGGGTGTTTTTCGTAATAATCAATTGTAGTATAAAAATCCTTGGCCGTGATTTTGTTTAATTGAAAAATTTGCTCATACATTTCAATGTTTTTATGCTTCCCTTTTAAAGTAGAATCAGATAATGAAATCCGCATATAATAGTCATCCGATTGCATCAATTCCCAAACCACCTTTTGCATAACCGGGAATTTCACCACTGGCTTCCCA
>JBIIRW010000008.1:0-37093 GCA_044341385.1 Sediminibacterium sp.
TCGGTCGTTTGCGTAAGTATTCCAAGTTTTTCTTGCAGTTACATTCACACTTTTGACCCCCTTTCCCTTTGGGGTTTCCATCGGGCCTTTAAATAATATGCCTAAATCTTCGATAGTTTGCTTGGCTTCAGGGGTCATGCCATTACTAAATCCCTTGTCAAAAACCCACTTACCCATGTCCACCATCTCATATTCCATGGGCACTTTAGCGGCATTAAAAATAGCAATAACCACTTCCATTATTTCTGGTCCAATTCCATCCCCTTTTGCAACTGCGATTTTCATTTTATTCGGATTTTTTAGCGAAAATTTTAGGCAAAAACCCTACCTAACTGATTCGATGGCGCAAAGTTACGCGACTTAACGGTTGTTTGAAAAAAAATTGCTTCCTATTTTGTAAAATCAGACCCATTTTACGCTATTTTTACTACGCAGTATTCTCTGCAGGGCATTTGAAGGAAACGACATAATATGGTCTCTAAAATTTCAGAAGGCATAGAGGTAAGTATCGAAACTTTTTACCAAAAAGATTATAGTAATCCTTTGCAAAATGAGTACATGTTTGCCTACCGTATCACTATTGAAAACCACAATTCATTCCCTGTAAAATTATTGAAGCGCTATTGGGAAGTATATGATAGTAATAGTGAATTTCGTGTAGTAGAAGGAGAAGGGGTGGTAGGTGTGCAACCTTTAATTATGCCAGGTCAAAATTACCAATATGTAAGTGGCTGTCATTTAAAAAGTGAATTAGGGAAAATGCAAGGACACTATACCATGGAGAACATCGATACTAAGGATCTCATACATGTAAATATCCCATCCTTTAAGATGGTGGCCCCCATTAAATTAAATTAAATTAAAATAAATTAAACTAAACTAAACTAGTTAACTGACTAGCGTCTATTATTTTTATTAAGGCTTGTATTTACTTTCGGCAAATATTTTTTCTGCAGGCGTTTGCAACAACGCTATTAAATTGGACTGATCTTGTTCAGTTTGTTGCGCCATCCAAGATTTCACAATTTGGCAACCTATAAATACCCCAACATTCCCGGGTATATCGTTGCCAAAATAAATACTAAAAGGCCCTTCGCTTAATAGTTGTGTTGTTACTTTAGGATCCTTGGAGTAAACCAAATTCATTTTTAATAAATAGTTCCAAATATCCTGTTCTGCTTTCATGATAGCGGCATATTGCGCAGCACTATATCCAAACAAATCAGCATCATCTGATTGAGGTAATATTTTTTTTAAGATATATTGTCTTTTCCCCAATTCAATCATTTCTATAATTAAGCCACGCATTACATTACTATTCGGAGCTATATCCTGCAGTAAATTTTTTGCTGCGGTAATCGGAATAAAGCGAGGTGTAAAATTGCGACTCATATACGGGGGAAAGTATTTTTGAAACTGATCCGATTGATACCAGGAAGAAGTATCCCCCAAAAACATTTGCAATCCAACAGCCATATAATCCGAACCAATGGAGTTTCCAAAACCCTCCAATGGTCCAATAAAATAAATTATTTTTTTAGGCAATTCATACGCTGGAAAATAATAATGTATATTTTTAAAAAGTGTTTGCAATTGCGGGTGTGCAGTAACTGGCGCATTTAATTTTTGTACAGCTTTATATATAGGTCGATACACACTTAAAAATGAAAGCAACCCTGTTTCACTATTAACTGAATCAATCGCCAACATTTGTTTCAACAGAACTTCACTTATAAATGGATACCGGGTATTCCTATCCAACAGCGTGTCTTTAATATAGCTGGTGTCCAAGTTAAATAATACCTGATCCAGCCTTTCCATAGGCAAAATTATTTCCGGGGCATTTTGCGCAGGGTTATTTTGCATTCGCCCACAGGAACTGGTGCCAATAATTAGGATAAATAAGATAAAAATCAGGAAACGCATCCTCGAAAGTACAAAAAAAGCGAGGTTATTTCTGTTAAAAACCGACCTTTGCCCCATGAAGATTTGCATTGCACAACAGAACTATCATATTGGAAATTTTGAGCAAAACACCGAAAAGATTTTAGGCGCTATTGAAACCGCAAAAAATCAAGGTGCAGATTTGATATTGTTTAGTGAGATGAGTGTTTGCGGATACCCTGCAAGGGATTTTGTTGAATTTGAAGATTTTATTAATAAATGCTACCAAAGCATTGATGCAATCAAACAAGCCGCCGATACCATTGGGGTTTTAATTGGAAGTCCTGCCCGCAACCCAAATAAAAAAGGAAAGGACTTATACAACGCGGCATTTTTCTTATATGAACAAAAAGTGGTCGCTGAAATTCACAAAACATTATTACCTACTTACGACGTTTTTGATGAAAACAGATATTTTGAACCAGCAGACGAATGGAAGGTGATTGAATTTAAAGGACAAAAATTAGCGATTACTATTTGTGAGGATATTTGGAATTTGGGCGATAATCCATTGTACCGAATTTGTCCCATGGATAAAATGATGGACCAGTCGCCTAATATTTTACTCAATCTTAGTGCTTCTCCTTTTGATTACACCCATGATGAAGATCGCAAAGCGACGATAAAATCAAATGTATTAAAATATAAAATTCCTTTATTTTATTGCAATGCAGTAGGCAGCCAAACAGAAATTGTTTTTGATGGTAGTTCATTGGTGTTTGATAAAGATGCTAATTTATGTGGCGCCCTTCCGATGTTTGAATCTGCATTAGCTACTTTTGAATGCAATGCCGATGGTACTATTAACGCACCTATTTTAGAGCCGGCTAATCGTGTGCCAAACAAAGAATTAAATCCAATCACATTAATTCCCACATTAAATATTGAACAAGTATATCAAGCACTTGTGTTGGGCGTGAAGGATTATTTTAATAAAATGGGATTTACGAAGGCAATTATTGGATCCTCTGGAGGTATTGATTCGGCAGTGACTTTAGCTATTGCCTGCGAAGCCTTGGGCAAAGAAAATGTGCACGCGGTTTTAATGCCATCCCCTTACTCAACGGATCATTCTGTAAATGATGCAATTGTGTTAAGTCAAAATTTGGATAACAAATATGATATTATTCCTATTAAGGAAGTATATGAGGAATTCCTTACCACCTTAAAGCCATTATTTAAGGACCTGCCATTTTCATTGGCTGAGGAAAATATACAAAGCAGGTCAAGGGGTAATATATTAATGGCCATTGCTAATAAATTTGGATACATTTTATTAAACACATCAAATAAAAGTGAACTTGCCACCGGTTATGGTACTTTATATGGAGATATGGCGGGTGGCTTAGGGGTATTAGGTGATTGCTATAAATTGCAAGTGTATGAACTTGCTAAATACATTAATCGACACCAGGAAATTATACCAGCGAATATCATTACCAAAGCGCCTAGTGCCGAACTAAGACCCAATCAAAAGGACAGCGATAGCTTACCTGATTATGCAGTTTTGGATCAAATACTTTACCAATATATTGAAAGGCGTGCCAACCCCAATGATATAAAAGCATTAGGTTTTGACAATGCGCTAGTGGACAGAACACTTAAGATGGTCAATAATAATGAATACAAACGAAACCAGTTTTGTCCCATTATTCGCATTTCACCAAAGGCCTTTGGCGTAGGTCGTCGTATGCCGATTGTTGGCAAATACCTGAGTTAATCAAAAAACATATCACTGCTTTTGTTTTTATACTAAATTGTGTTTTCAACGATACCATTTAATATGAAAAAAATCAGCTGTCTATTTGTTAGCATACTTTTGCTTGCCAGTTCATTGGTCGTGACTGCACAAAAAAGCAAACCCATTTTACCAGGTGCTTACCAAACGGAAAAATACTTTCCTTTATTAAAAGGCAAAAGGATTAGTTTATTTACCAATCAAACTGCGACTATCAATGGCAAACACTTAATTGATACTTTAAAAGCAGCGGGTATTCAAATACAAAAAATATTCACCCCCGAGCATGGATTAAGAGGCACTGCTGATGCAGGCGAAAAGGTATCTGATGAAATAGATCCAAAAACAGGTATTAAAATAGTTTCCTTGTATGGTAAAAAAAGTGCGCCCGATGCCAATGATTTATCGGATGTAGATATCATGTTATTTGATGTGCAGGATGTAGGTACCCGTTTTTATACGTATATCAACTCCTTACAATATTATATGGAAGCGGCGATGGCCAATAATAAGCCGGTCATTATTTTAGATCGCCCCAACCCCAATGGACATTTTGTGGATGGTCCTGTTTTGGAAGCCCCCTATTCAAGTGGTGTAGGTAAAAACGCCATCCCCACAGTGTATGGTTTAACCATGGGCGAATATGCACAATTATTAAAAGGAGAAAATTGGTTGAAAGTGGTAGATGGAAAAACCAACTTATCCCTTACTATTATACCAAATAAAAACTACACACATACATCCATGTATACCGTGGATGTAGCGCCATCCCCCAACTTGGCCAGTATGAATTCCATTTACTGGTATCCCACTACCTGCTTAATCGAAGGTACTGTGTTAAGTGAAGGTAGAGGTACCCCAAATGCATTTGCAAATATTGGACATCCAAGTATTACAAGTCAAACATTCAACTTTACCCCAGCGCCACGTATAGGCGCAATGAGTTCAAAATTATATGGACAAAAATGTTATGGCTGGGATTTATCAAAAGTTACACCACCTAAAAATAAAATTGACATCGCATTAATCATTGAAATTTATAAAAGCTTCCCACAAAAGGATTCCTTTTTTATTCGTCCTAAATCAGGCGAGCCCACAGCTTACTTTTTTAATAAACTTGCAGGCAACGCAACATTAATGCAGCAATTAATTGCAGGTACTTCAGAAGCGGAGATTCGTAAAAGCTGGGAACCCCGCTTAACAGTATTTAAAACAATGCGTAAAAAATATTTATTGTATACTGATTTTGAATAGTTGGCTTAAAAATATGCAGAAAATACGCTGCTAATGAAGAAGGGCGCCGCAATAGCGGCGCCCTTCTTCATTATACATTAATATCTATTATTACAACTTAACCAACTTGAATTGATGACTTATTTTACCATCCTGAGAAATTACATTGAATACAAAAATACCAGTACTTAAATTATCAAAACTCAATGTAGTTCCTGAGGTTAAACCAATTCTTGAAGACACTTTACGACCAGTGGAAATTTCATAAACATCAATATTCATTTTCTGATAGCCTCTTACATTAAAATCAAACCTGATATTATTTGCAAATGGATTTGGCCCTAACTTAATAAACTCGCTTGGGCTTAAAGTTATTATGTCAGTCAAAATAAAATAGTAAGTTGAGCTAACTATACTTGTACAGCCATTTTGGGTTGTTTTAACAGTGTAATAGCCTGGCGTATTTGGTTTTATTTTTACAGAAGTATCATTTAACGCAACGCCATCTTTATACCATGTATTACCATAGGTTGCTGTTGACACTAAAAAATTAGCTGTATCTCTTGATAAACTTGGAACAGGAGGTTTTTCAAATTTCTGAATCGTAATTACACGCGTCGTATCAGAATGCCCTAAACCGTCAGACAATGCTGCCTTATATTTACCTGGGTTTAATACAAGCAAAGATGCACTATCCTTCCCTGTAATTAACGTATCATTCTTAAACCATTTTATATACGGCGCTGGCAATACTTTCAATTTCACAGTATCTCCTGAACATAAAAATGAAATTGGTGTTAGCGATAAAGTGGTATCTAAAAAAATACTTAGGGCTTGCTGGTATCCAATAGTAATATTACTGGATGTGGTTTTAAAAGATTCCGCCATGTACTGACCAACACTAAAACTCAAATTAGGACTCGTAAATCCAACTGAATTTATGGATGACCTTTTTATAGTTTGCGCATTAGCCATAACTATAAAAAAAATAGGAATTAATATGAACAGTAATTTTTTCATAAATATTTTTATATTCATATTAGTTATTTCCAACAATAATCCAATTTGAACCATCACTCACCACTTTAACATATTTATACTGCGCGCTTAAAGCATAAGTTGCAGCACCATCTATCGTTTGAGATGAAGTTGTTCCAACTGTAACTACATTAGCCACTGAATTAATTCTTTTTATTGTATAAGTTTGTCCATTTTTCCCAACTGCAGTCGGTAATGTGATTGTAAATGCAGCAGAACTTGCATCACCTATTATAATTTCATCAGAAACCAATGCTGTATAAGCCGCAGATTTTGTTGCAATTGCTAAAATTTGTCCGTTTGATTTTAGAGTTCCTTTTAATTCCGCAGAAGTTGTTGCACTGTTACCAATAATTGTAGTATTTGAACCTATGCCAATTGCTGATGTACCAATTACAATTTGATTTGATGATGTTGCAGAAAAACCTGCTGAACTTTTTCCAATAAATATATTATCGGTTCCTGAAGTATTTGAAGATCCTGCATCATGCCCAACAGCAGTATTATTACTAGCATTCGTAGTATACAATGCACTTGTTCCAACCGCAATATTGTTTTCACCTGTAATATTTGTAAATAAAGCATCGCGCCCGCCAATAGCAACGTTAAAATCAGCAGTTGTATTATGAACTAATGATTGGTAACCTAATCCAACATTATAGTCGCCTAAAGTGTTTACATTTAAAGAACTAGTACCAATTGATGTATTAAATGCGCCAGTTGTGTTCGCTGTTAATGATCCAGTTCCCAAGGCTGAGTTACCGTATCCTGAAGTATTTCCAGTCATAGATAAATAACCTACTGCAGTATTGTTTATACCTGTATTATTTGCTGCTATTGCACTTCCTTTTAATGCTTCATAGCCAATAGCTACATTTGCAGCAGTTCTTCCTGCTGTTCTATCGTCAGCATAAAACATTGCATTATGTCCAATAGCTACCGATTTCTCATTTCCCTTGTTTGAATACAAAGCATTATTACCTATAGCAGTATTAAATGACCCTGTTGTATTTTGATATAATGCTGCTGCACCTGATGCCATATTATCTTCACCAGAAGTGTTTGTATATAAAGCCCTATAACCTAACCCTGAATTATAATTACCACTAGTATTAGCTATCAAAGTTTGATAACCCAATACGCTATTATATTGACCAGTATTATTCGCAGCAGTTGCACTTCCTTGCATTGACTCATGTCCAACCGCTGTATTTGCTGTAGTTATTCCTGATGTTCTATTGTCTGCATAAAGCATTGCATTATTACCAATGGCAATTGATCCACTGTTTGCTACATTAGACCTTAATGCATCTGACCCTAATGCTATATTGCCACCACCAGTAGTATTGTCTTTTAGCGCATACATTCCCAATGTAGAATTATTATTTCCAGTGGTGTTTGAAAGTAAACTATTCATACCAACCCCTGCATTTCTTGATCCTGTTGTATTATTTCTAAGTACCTCATTTCCAAGTGCTGTATTATAAACACCTGAAATATTTGCATTCAATGTCGCATCACCAACTGCAACATTCCTATCTCCAGTGGTTGTATTCTCCATTGAATTGTTACCAATAGCTACATTCGAATAACCAGTTGTTATTGATTTTAATGCTCCAACTCCAACTGCCGTTCCTAAACCAGCTAAACCTTTACCTACAGTAATTCCATTCACTGTCAAATCATAAGCACCTAAATTAACCGCCCCTGTTGCTCCTGTATATGGAATACTTGTTGTTGCAGTTAGACTTATGGTGCCAGCAGCAGTTATCCTACCCTTTGAATCAACAGTAAATGTTGGCATAGCTGAAGATGATCCATAGGTTCCTGATACAACACCAGAGTTAGTTAAGGTAGCCACGCCTGTTACATTAGCACTGCCATTAAAAGATCCACTAGTATATGTAATATCGCCCGTTGTTGAAATTGTTTTACCAGCTGCTAATGCAGTTGCAGTTGTTGCATTACCCAAAAAATTAGTTGCAGTTACATCATTACTAAAAGTTTTTGTACCAGCAAATGTTTGCGCACCTGTTGATACTAATCCAGGATTGCTAGCACTTGCTGCCGCTAATGTTAATGTACTACCACTAATAGTACCGCCAGTTGTTGAAGTACTCGTATTAGAATATGCTAATGTTGTAACACCAACTAGTGAGGTAGAAGCAGTATTTTCATATAATTTGAAAACCAATGACCCAACATTATCTCCATATGCTCCATCAGTAAATGAAATCGAATATCCTCCAGTTTTTCCATTGCCAATATTATACTCATATGTATTATCAGTTGCGTATCCTGATGGCGAAGATGGAACTGGGGGAGGACAAGCACCTTCAAAAAGCCAGTTCCCATCACAACCTCTATTTGCCAAAGGAGTTCCTGATACGCCAATTGTGTTACTGCTGTTTGCATCATATGCCGCATCTCTGTGCGCTCTACCATTTGCAATCCCCCAAGTACCACTAACTATCATCTTATATGTTTTGGTAGGATCTGTTGCCGGCAATACTTGAGACCAACCACTAGTCATGGCTTTGACATAAGTATTGATTAATGTTGAAGACGAACTTGTACCTGACGTGCTCACAGACCCATCAGCCATTAAATACTGTGTTGACAGACCGCTCGGCAATTTATATGCAGCAGCTGTAATTACACCACTCGTTTTTACATCTGTAATTGAGGAATTTCCTAATTGAATTGTATTTGAAGTTGTAACAGAGGCTTGAAAACCCAAAGCTGTAGAATTTGAAATTGATCCTGATGTGGTATTTGCCGAAGCTCCAATATAAGTATTATTTGAACCAGTTGTATTTGCTTTTCCTGCTTCTGCACCAAGTGCAGTAAGAAAACTTCCTGTAGTATTTACTGTTAGCGCTTCTTCACCAAAAGCGGCATTTTGAGTACCAGTCGTATTTCCAAGTAAACTACCTGCACCAAAACTTGAATTATTATTAGCTAAATTTGATTTTAATGCGGCATACCCCATTGCAGTATTAAGATTCCCTGAAATATTTGCTTGCATTACATTATGTCCAAATCCTGCATTTCCTGTACCAACTGTATTTTGCTCTAATGCTTGATGTCCAAATGCGTTATTTTCAGACGCAGTTGTTGCTTTATTTAATGACAAATAACCAACTGCATTATTAACACTTCCTTTGTTCGCTTGGAGAGCCCCAACACCAATAGCAACATTTCTGCTACCTTCAATATTATCACGTAAACTATTTACACCTATAGCCACATTATTTGGTCCAATCGTAGTTGAAAACAAACTTGCTTGTCCTATTGCTGTATTGTTAGCACCAGTTGTATTATTTCTTAATGAATAAGCACCAATTCCAGTATTATAATTACCGGTAGTATTTAAGGATAATGCTTGACTACCTAGTGCAGCATTATCTAAACCAGAAGTATTTGATTTTAAAGATTGAAATCCAACTCCGGTGTTATTGGAAGTTGTATTTGATTCTAAAGCCTGATTACCAACCGCAGTATTATTAGAGCCCGTAACATTATTATATGAGGTTCCGTCACCTACTGCAACGTTATTTGATCCTGTTGTATTTTTATAAAGCGCATCCACACCAACTCCTACATTATAATAAGCCGTAGTGTTCGAATATAAAGCACCTTTACCTATTGCAATATTTTCAATACCAGTTGTATTTTTGCTTAATGAGTTATACCCTAAGGTTGTATTATTATCTCCGGTTGTATTATTTACTAATGCTGCATGACCAATTGCAATATTCCTAGATCCTGTGGTATTTAAAAATAAAGACTGGACACCAACTGCAACGTTTTGAGATCCTGTAGTATTAAAACCTAAAGCTTCTTTACCAATAGCAGTATTTTCACTTGCCGTACTTCTTAATAATGCACCACGACCAACCGCAGTATTATAATATCCTCCAGTATTTAATGATAACGCCTCCATTCCAACTGCTGTATTATCAAATCCTGATTTGTTTGCACTTAAGGCATTTGTACCAAATGCTGTGTTACTATAAATTGCCGTATCAATTAATCCCAAAGCCCCACGACCAAATGCTGTATTATTATAATTTGACGGATAATTGATTTCACCTGTAACATTCAAATCTCCATTAATTATAACTTTCTTATTATCAAATTCCCCATAAATTAATGGTGTTTTTGAATTATCATTTTGTATGACAAGTTTATTGCTTGTATTTACAAATAAATCATTTGCACCTGCTAAATTTCCAATGAATATATTTTTATCGCCGGTTTTTAAACTTGACCCAGCACTATTACCAAGGGCAACATTATAACTTCCAGAGGAATCCATTGCTAATGCGCTCTGCCCAAATGCTGAATTGTAATCCCCTACTCTATTGGAGTTTAATGAAAAACGACCATAGGCACTATTAAATGACCCAGTTATATTATTAATTAAAGCAAAATTACCAAAAGCGGAATTCCTATGCCCAGTTGTATTATTTACAAGTGTAAAAGATCCAAAAGCGTTATTACAACAAGCAGTAGTTGTTGACTTTAAAGCATCAGTTCCAATCGCATTATTTTGAACACCGCTAGTGTTTTCACTTAAAGTGTTTAATCCAACACCTACATTATTGTATCCAATTTTAGTTTTCAATAAGGATTTGGAACCAATTGCAATATTAGCATTACCACTATCAACAAAATGCAAAGTACTATCACCAAAAGCAATATTACTTTGGCCAGTTTTAAGATTTTTGAAACTTGTATTTTGAGTTCTGATATTAGCTTTGTCTATACTCAGCTTTGAAAAAACAGAATCCGAATTTAAGTAAGGACTAATATTACCTGTAACCACTAAATCTCCATTTATGGTAACCTTCTTATTATCAAACTCTCCATATACTAATGGCGTTTTAGTTTTGTCATTAGCAATGACTAATTTATTACTAGCATTAAAAAAGGAAGAATCATTTGCTGATTTAAACCCTAAAAATACATTCCCACTTCCTTTTAAATTTGACACCCCATTCGCACCTACAATTACATTCCTACTACCCGTTGCAGTTGTATCCGTAACCGCCTCGTTTCCTATAATTACGTTGTCATCACCCGTTAAGCCTTTAGCTGTTGCATATCCAATAGATATATTTCTTGATGCCTCTTGAGTTGATTTTAAATTTTCAGCTCCTATGGATATATTTTGTTGTGCTATTTTTGCGTTTTGTAATGACCTAGTACCAATTGCAACGTTATTATCAAATACAGTTGTTTTAGTTCCAATAGTGCCGCTTGTATTTTTAGCTGCGTCATATCCTATAATTACATTTTGCGAAGCTAGTTTATTTGTATTTTGACCAGTTCCATTTCCTATCATAACATTTTGAACTGCCCCTACATTCGGCGCACTTGCATTTAATCCTGCTCCAGCATTGTTTCCTAGCAATACGTTTTCATTACTATTAGTTGCACTTGCTTGCTTAGGCAAATTTAAACCTGCATTAGAACCAATGGCAATATTAGCACCGTTTACTGCAACGCTATCAAAGTTTTTTAATGCATCATACCCAATAGCCAAGCCTGCTGGTATTTTTGTAGCAGAATCTTTAACATATTTTATTACCCCAGCTTTGATACTTGCTAATTGACTCACCACTTTTGAAAGTGAATCTATTTTTGGTATGTATATTGAACCTCGTCCATTTAATAATACAACACTATCTCCTCTTTGAATTAATTTAATTGTAGCTAATTCGTTTTTTACACTATCCACACTAATAGATGCTGCACCTGCATTATTTGCATATAATGCATAAGGTACCGATAATAGTTGCGAGGTACCCACAAAAACGAAAGCCGATCCGCCATCCAAATCAATTTCAACTTTAAAATAATACGGATATTTATTCCATAACACATCTGACATTTTTCCTGTGAGTGCTTGGCCATTTCCAATAATGATTGAAAACTGACCATAAGCATCCGTATTCACATTATGTAATTCCTGAAACCTGGTCGTTCCAAGTTGTTGTGATTCGATTAAGGATATCCTTAATGATATTTTTTTGTTAGAAACTGGTGTACCTGCATTATTTAAAGCAACCCCTTGGTAATTAAAACCATTGGGTGCTTGTGCTTGTAAATTCAAAATAAAAAGAAATAAGAAGGCAATAAAAAAAGCACTTCTCTTTAAGGCATGCAACTTTCCCATAAATAAATTTTATTATAACATTAATTGATTATAATACAATCATTTGCGTGGGGGGCACGAATAAATGTAAACGGATGTTACAAAGTTATAATAAATAGTATAAAAAAATTATATAAAAAAAGGCCACTATGTCTAGTGGCCTTCAATATTATTAAATTGATTATCAATTAATTACCTATAACTGGAATTCCTAATTTATGTACGGCTTCGTTTAATGCCTTAATTCCTTCTCTTTTCAAATTATCATACAGTTTTAATTGCACATCTACTTGCGCCTTTAAATCCACAAAGGTTTCTTGCACTTGTTTCGTTGGTGCTGTATATCCTGCAGCGGCAGATCCAAATACCCCTGCAATTTTATCATCCAAACGAATAGGATAATTTAAAACATCCTGTCCGCTCTTCGCTTTTGTTTGATGTAAGGCTTCCTCAATCGTCTTTAGGCTAGCCAAAATCGTATTGGATTGCTTTTGGAAGCTAGTATCCTTTGTTTTCTTCTGAACTGTTTGAATTTGAGTTCTGATTTCTTTAATGCCTTTTAATGTTTTCATGATGGCACTAAAATTATCAGCTACAGACAATAAAAATTGTTCCTGCGCTTTTAAATCAGCATTGCTTACTTTGTAATTTGGATCTGCTACAATTTCAAAAGGCAATTCAGTCGAATCTTTATCAATAATCACTTTTGCAAAATAATTTCCTGGTGCGGCTAATACTGGACTCGTTGCACCATTCCAAAGAATCAAACCTTCCTCAGGTTTTTCAATTTCCTTGTGGTACATATTCCAAACAAAATTTTGGAAACCAGCTTCTGAACTTGGTCCGCCTGCATCATTTTGGTTAAAAGTTCTGATGACCTTTTTTTGATCATTTAATATGCTTATCATAACTCTTGTAGAATCAAAAGTATTCGCTTTCCAATAATTAATCACCACGCCTTTAGGCGGGTTGGCACCTACATTATTAGGAACACTTGCGATCATACCACGACCGCGTCTGCCACCCATTTGCGGTGGTACGCGATAAGTTTTTGCAATTGGAAACACTTTGTTTGTAGTTGTATTTGAAGCTTCGTAATTTTCGATGAATCTTAAGTCATCTAAAATATAGATACTTCTTCCTTGGGTACCCACTATTAAATTATGATCACGGATTAATAAATCCGTAATAGGCGTTTTAGGTAAATTTAATTGGAAGGGTTCCCAATTTTTTCCATCATTCACTGATATATATAAGCCATACTCTGTTCCAGCAAATAATACACCTGCCTTACGTGGACTAGCAACAATAGCTCTTGTGAAATGCATTGGATCAATACCATTGGTTATTTTTTCCCAGGTTTCACCATAATCATGCGTCACATACAAATAAGGTGCAAAGTCATCTAACTTATAACGTGTTCCAGCAAAATAAGCAGTTCCTTTTCTGATAGGATCTATTTCCACACGATTCCACATCATCCATTGTGGGATATCCTTTGGTGTAACATTTTTCCAATTTTTTCCACCATCCTTACTTACATTAATGATACCATCATCACTTCCTGTCCATAATAAATCTTTTTCTAAGGGCGATTCCGCTGCAGTAAAAATGGTACAATAATATTCTACACTGGTATTATCCTGTGTGATGGGACCCCCTGAACTTTTTTGACGGCTCTTGTCATTGGTCGTTAAGTCAGGTGATAACATATTCCAACTTGCCCCTTCATTTTCAGTGGCAAATAAATGATTACCTGCGGTGTATAGTTTCTTTGGATTGTGCGGAGAAAAGAAAATTGGATGATTCCATTGGAAACGATACTTCATAGCTTCTGCACCTGCGCCCATTGGATTGTCAGGCCATACATTAATCACTCTGTTCTCGCCAGTTTTGTGATCGTATCTTGTAATTAAACCACCATAAGATCCACCATAAACAATATCACTATTCGTAGGATCAGCAACTATATAGCCACTTTCACCACCAGCTGTTACATCAAAATCATTCTCTCCAATGTAAGAACCATAAGTGCTTGATAAAATTCTGAAAGCAGAATTATCTTGTTGCGCACCTAATACGCGATAAGGAAAATGGTTATCCGTACTTAAACGATATACTTGCACTGTAGGTTGATTCATTACAGTACTCCAGTTTTTTGCACCATCTAAACTTACTTGCGCGCCACCATCATCAGCAACAATCATGCGCTTCCCGTTTTTAGGATCAATCCATAAATCATGATGGTCGCCATGCGGTGTTCTTCCTGCTACAAAAGTTCGTCCACCATCACTTGACATCATAAAGTTTACATTGGGACAATACACTTTATTTTCATCTGCTGGATCCACAAATACTTTAGTATAATACCAAGCTCTTTGACGAATATTATTATCACTATTAATTAATGTCCAAGTTTTACCTGCATTCTCCGACATGTATAATCCTCCTTTTGCATTTTCAATGATTGCATACAACTTATCAGGGTTTGATTTTGCTACAGCTATACCTGTAATACCCCATACTCCTTTTGGAAATCCTTTATTGGATTTAATGGAGTTCCAAGTTTCACCACCATCTGTACTTTTATATAAACCAGAACCTTCGCCACCACTTTCTAAACTATAAGGTGTGCGAATTAATTGCCAAGTACCTGCATATAAAGTTTCAGGATTAGTAGGGTCGATAATTAAATCACTTGCCCCAGTTTGCGGATTTACATACAATACTTTTTTCCATGTTTGTCCACCATCGATACTTTTAAATACACCTCTTGTTTCGTTCGGTCCAAATAAATGGCCCATTACTGCCGCCCAAATAATATCAGGGTTTTTAGGATGTACTATGAGACGAACAATATGTCTTGCTTCTTTTAGTCCAATATTTTTCCATGTTCTTCCTTCATCTGTAGATTTCCACATACCATCCAATCCTTCACTTACATTACCTCTCATTGAATTCTCCCCTTCTCCGACATAAATGATTGATTCATTGGAAGGCGCTATTGCAATGGCACCGATTGTACCGCCAAAATAACCATCAGAAATATTTTTCCAGTTATTTCCTGCATCTATTGTTTTCCATACACCCCCGCCAGTCGCACCCATATAAAAGGTGTTTATATCCGTATAAGATCCAACACCTGCTGCTGCCCTTCCACCTCTGAAGGGTCCTAACAATCGGAATGATTGCTCCTTGATAATTGGATCCTTTGCCAAACTTACTTGAGGCGTAGGATTTACTGCAATTGCTTTTTTCTTTTGCGCCATCACCGTAATACTGCAAAGCAAACCTGTAATCAGCGTGGCAAATAAAAATATTTTTTTCATGTGTTTTAATTATAAAAATAAATAGGAATTAAAAAAAACGACCCCTCCTGTTTGGGAAGGGGTCGTTGATAAAATTATTTAATGACTTCGTAATCCTTGAATTTTTTAATAGGGGTTGCTTCTACTAATTTTCTGAAGGAAGCCCATTCATTCGCAAAGAACGCATTTGCTTTTTCAACTACAGTTCGTATTGCAGCCTCGGCATCTTTTAATTTTTGTTCTTCTTGCTCACCAGGGATGGTATTTTTACCAATAATTAACATGGTCGCAGCTCTAATAGTTGACATTGGTGTAATGACATCCACTGTTCCATATCCTTGCTTCTCTTGAGGTTTACCTGAGATAAATTCACGTAACTTTTTAGCACTTGCAGTTACTTTTTTATGTGTTTTATTCAATGTGTCTAACCCTTTGTCTTTTTTATCCTTCCATTCAGCTGTCAATTGTAATAATAAAGCATCTACTTCATCCAATTGATCCATTACCATATTTAACTTATCTGCACTTGGCTGAAACTTCGCCATCATTTCGTCTTGTTTTTTAACAATCTCTGTTTTATTCGTGACTCTAACGTCATCCTTTACTTCCAACCAGATAGAATCTTTCTTATTTTTAGCTGTTACAATTAATTTATATTTTCCAGCTAAAACAGCTCTTCCTCTATATTCTCTATCTTCATCACCTCCTGCACTTGGATTAAACATCATTCTTCGTCCACCTCCACCAGCGGCTCCTAATTTAGGCATACCAGCACCACGTGTTCCTTTTTGTTCATATCTCCAATAATTTTTTGTTAAACCTGAATCCACTTTAAAAGTTAAGTTTCTAATATCCTTATCGTTTGCGTCTTTGATTTGAACTTTTACACTTTTAATTGAATCCATTAAAAATATAGATACGGGATATCCACCTGGTCTATTTTCGCCATCATACATTCCCCATGTGCTCCACTCATAAGATGAATTCTTAAATGTTGCATTAATGCTTGATGGAGGTGCAGATATAAAGAAGTCAGTAACTTCTCCTTTGTTTTTTGCTAATTTTCTTAAAGGGCGAATGTCATCTAATACCCACATGGCACGTCCAAATGTTGCAATGGCTAAATCTGCTTCTCTTTCTTGAATAGCAAAATCATAAGTGGATACCGAAGGATATCCATTTTTCCATTGTTGGAAAGTTTCTGCATTATCTAAACTCACAAACATACCTTGCTCTGTTCCTACAAAAAATAAATTAGGCTCAGCAATGTCTTGTATAACTGTTAAAGCATACCCAGTAACTTTTGCAGCACTTAAAATATTTGTCCAAGTTTTTCCTTGATCCGTTGTTCTGAAAACATAAGGAGCAAAATCACCTTGTCTGTAATTATTTGCAACTACAAATACTTCATTCGCATTATAAGTTGAAGTACGCACTTGCGCAATCCATGCGCCTTTAGGAAGTCCTGTAATATTTGCAGTTACATTATTCCAAGTATTTCCACCATTGGCAGTGAATTGAACATTACCATCATCAGTACCAATCCATATCAGATCCTTTTGCACACTTGATGGTGCAATTGTTAAGATGGTACAATGATTTTCAGCACCTGTAATATCGACACTCAATCCTCCATTATTGGTTTGGTCAATTTTGGCGCTATCATTGGTCGTTAAATCAGATGAAATTATTTTCCAAGATGCACCCTTGTTTGTACTCTTGTGTAAAAATTGAGAACCGAAATAAATAGTTTTCTTATCGAATGGATCCTGCGCTATAGCAGCATTCCAGTTAAAACGCATCAGTGTTGTTGCATCTGGTGCTGGCGGTTTAATATAGGTTTGTTCGCCCGTGGCAGTATTATATCTTCCAACGGAACCACCTTGACTCATTGCATATACCCAATTGGCATCTTCAGGATCAGGCATGACATCAAAGCCATCTCCTCCCCATAAATTATCCCAATAGAAATTTTTAATCCCACCATCAATAAATGTATACGCCGGACCTCTCCATGAACCATTGTCCTGCATACCTCCCATGATATGATACGGTGTTTCATTATCTACATTCACGTGATAAAACTGTCCTACTGGAATTTTTTCATCAAACATCCAAGTTTTTCCACCATCTCTTGTAATACCAATACCCCCATCATTACCATCTACCATAAATTTATTATCCGTTGGATGAATCCAAAATGCATGGTGATCTGGATGTATGCCGCTATATGGTATAACCGTTTCAAAATTCTTACCAGCATCTATACTTTTCACCACTGTTTGGCTAATGTACCAAAGTGTATTTTCGTTTAAAGGATCGCAAATAATATCTTGGAAATAAAATGGACGATTGTCCACGATTGTTTTTTGTGAATTTACTAAAGTGAAGTTATAACCACCATCATCACTTTTGTACAAACCGCTTTTGGTTGATTCTACTAACGCATAAACTCTGTTCGGATTGGATTTGCTTATTGTAATTCCCACACGACCTAAATTACCATCAGGCAATCCATTTTCTTTGCCCAGTTTTATGAAATTTTTTCCACCATCAATGGTCATATAAATGCCACTTCCTTTTCCACCACTTTCTAAATGATACGGATTACGATAGTGATGCCACATGGCCACTAATAATTTATTTGGATTTTTGGGATCCATAATCATATCACCCACCCCTGAAGTATCATTGGTATATAATATTTGATTCCAAGTTTCGCCACCATCAGTCGTTTTATAAACACCTCTATTTTTGCTTTGTCCATAAGGGTTTCCGATGGCTCCTGCATAAACTACATTTGGATTGGTTGGATCAATAATCACACGGTGAATGTTTCTTGTTTGTTCAAGTCCCATTCTTTTCCATGTTTTACCTGCATCTAAAGTTTTATAAATACCTTCTCCAATGCTGATTGAGTTTCTTGGGTTTCCTTCACCAGTTCCAACCCATACCACACTTGGATTACTTTGTTGCATTGCTACAGCACCAATATTTAAAATGGGTTGTTCATCGAAAACAGGTGTCCAACTCACACCACTATTATTTGTTTTCCATACACCACCGGATGCTGCACCTATCCAAATATTATTTGGATTTGCTACTTCCACATCAATGGAGGTAACACGACCACTCATTGAAGCAGGGCCTACGTTACGTGGCTTCCAGTTTTTAAATACTTTATTAATGTCCACTTTTGGTGTGGACGCAGCCACCACGGGTGCCGCTTTTTTTGATTTTTGTGCAGATACGCTTGTCGTTAACATAACAGTCGCTAACACAATGCTTCCTAAGATAGATATACGCATAATTATAAATTTGCTTATTTGACAATGAATTAAGATCCTAAACTATTAATTTTTAGGCAAAAAACCGCAAAAAAAGGACAAATGGAAAATGGGCCTCAAATCTATAATCTTTCAATAATTCCCGCGATGCCCTGACCACCACCCACACAGGCAGTCACTATACCATATTTTTGATTAAGTCGTTCTAAGTCGTTGATTATCTGAACAGTAAGTTTACTACCCGTGCAGCCCAATGGGTGACCTAAGGCAATGGCACCTCCATTAATATTAACTTTATTTATATCTAACCCCAGTTCACGAATTACAGCCAAAGATTGAGAAGCAAAGGCTTCATTCAATTCAAAAAGATCAATGTGATCCAAGTTCATACCTGCTTGTTTCAATACTTTAGGCACAGCTGCAATAGGCCCGATACCCATAATTCTAGGATGAACCCCTGCTGAAGCACAATTTACCAAACGTCCAATGGGTTTTAAACCCAAGGAATTCATCATCTTTTCACTAATGACCATAACAAAGCTGGAACCATCACTTGTTTGTGAGGAATTGCCTGCAGTAACAGAACCTTTTAAAGCAAATGCGGGTTTTAATTTTCCCAACGCTTCAATTGTTGTATCAGCTCGAACGCCTTCATCCGTATCAACGATATAATTTCTTGTGGCACGTTTATTTTTTTCATTGATATATGTTTCATTTATTTCAATGGGTAAAATTCCTTTTTTGAAATAACCATTGTCAATGGCTTGCTTTGCTTTTTGATGGGATGCTAATGCAAATGCATCTTGATCTTCTCTTGAAATTTTATATTCATTCGCAACCGCTTCCGCTGTTAACCCCATAGATAAATAATAATCAGGTTCGTCCACCGTGATTGAATACGCTGGAACTGTTTTCCAGCCTGCAGTTGGGACCATGGACATAGATTCAGTACCACCTGCAATAATACAATCTGCCATGCCTGTTCTAATTTTTGCAGTCGCCATTGCAATACTTTCTAAACCACTTGCGCAATATCTATTAATAGTGATACCTGGTACTTCAATGCCTAATGCTTTAGCTGCAATGATGCGACCAAATTGTAATCCTTGTTCTGCTTCGGGTACTGCATTTCCTACAATTACATCATCCACTAATTTTGGATCAACCGATGGTAATGTTTTCATTAAACCCTTAATCACTTCAATGGCTAATTCATCGGAGCGCATAAAACGAAAGCCCCCTTTTTTACTTTTAGTTACTGCAGTTCTAAAACCTGCTACGATATACGCCTCTTGCATAAAAAATGTTTAAAATCTTGACTAATTCCACCATAAATGTAGTGATTTTTATAAACAGTTGTTTATGCAACTAAATATTTCATTGTAAATTTGCAATATGATTTATCCTTTGGTTCGAAACCTACTGTTTTTGTTGCCTCCTGAAACTGCGCATACCGTTTCCATGAAGGCTTTACATATGGCTACAGGTATCCCTTCATTGATGAACGAACTAATCGCGCGACAATTTCAATATAAAAACCAGGATTTAACCAGTACACATTTTGGCTTGCACTTTCCCAATCCAGTGGGACTGGGGGCCGGATTCGATAAAAATGCCGAGCATTTGGATATTTTAGAATTACTAGGATTTGGCTTTGTTGAAATTGGCACGGTGACACCCAAAGGACAATTAGGTAATCCAAAACCTAGAATGTTACGACTGCCAAGTGAACAAGCATTAATCAATCGCATGGGATTTAATAACGAAGGCGTGGAAACCATTGCTACAAGGTTAAAAAAACGAAAACAAAAAACAAACAGCCAATTAATTATTGGTGGTAATATTGGAAAAAATAAAGTGACTGAAAATGAAGATGCCTGGAAAGATTATTGCATCAATTTTAAAGGCTTGGAAGAAGTCGTAGATTATTTTGTGGTGAATGTAAGTTCACCTAACACACCAGGATTAAGGGCGCTACAAGAAAAAGAATCATTAAGAAAGATTTTTTCAGAATTGCAAAATTTGAATAAAAATAACAAACCCGTTTTGCTAAAAATTGCACCTGATTTAGAAACCAGTGCATTGGATGATATTATATCATTGGTACAGGAAGTGAAAATTGATGGATTAGTTTCAAGTAATACGACCATTGATCGTACCCTTTTAAATACAACCAATTTTAACACTGCAGAAACATTTGGCGCAGGCGGACTCAGCGGAAAACCTTTACTAGCAAAGTCAACGGACGTGCTTACCTACTTACACAAAGGATTGAATGGTCGAATCCCAATCATTGCCAGTGGCGGTATTTTCACAGGTGCAGATGCAAAAGAAAAAATAGATGCAGGCGCATCATTGGTCCAAATTTGGACAGGATTTATTTACGAAGGCCCGAGCATTGTAAAAAATATTTGCGGTCATTTAAGTGCTAATAAATAATATACATGTTAACGATTCAGGAATTTTGTTTTAATGCTTTTCAAGAGAATACTTATATACTTTATAATGAGCATAAAGAAGCCATTATTATTGATCCAGGTTGTTACACACGCATGGAACAAAAAATGTTGACTGACTTTATTAGCACACAACAATTAACACCCACATTATTATTAAATACACATTGTCACTTAGACCATGTATTCGGAAATAATTTAATTAGTACCACCTACCAATTGGCTGCGCATTTTCATCCCAATGAACAAATTGTTTTAGATCGTTTGCCTGAAGCAGCCGCTAAATGGGGGGTCGCTACTGAACCTTATACTGGCGCAGTAAAGTATATACAACAAGATGAAATTATTTCATTTGGTAAAGACAGCTTCAAGGTGTTACTTACCCCAGGTCACTCCCCTGGTAGCGTTTGTTTTTATAATGAAAGTCAGGATTTTATCATTGGCGGGGATTTAATTTTCATGGATGGCGTTGGACGTACCGATTTACCTGGAAGCAACCCATCTGACCTCGTTAAAAGTATCCAAGAACAAATTTTCCCCTTGCCCGATAGCCTCACTATTTATTCGGGTCATGGGCCAGCCACTACTTGGGGTAGAGAAAAATTACACAACCCTTATATTAAGTACTTACTTAAGGATTAAGGGTTTAAGTTATTTAGTTAACAATTTGATAATAAGAAGCAAAAGGAAGGTTGTGCTATTTAATTACTTTTGTAACACCTATGGCAGACGCTCCTATAAAAATATTGATTGCTGATGACGAACCCGACATCATCGAAATTATAAGTTTTCATTTAATGAAGGCCGGGTTTGATATTGCAACAGCAAGAGACGGAAGCGAGGCCATTGAAAAAGCAAAACAGTTTGAACCAGATTGTATTATTTTAGATGTGATGATGCCAAAGCGAACTGGATTTGAAGTTTGCGAATACTTACGAAGCAATTCACAGTTTGATAAAACTTTAATCGTATTATTAACTGCACTCAATGATGAGGCTTCACATATCAAAGGACTTGAATTAGGCGGTGATGACTTTGTATCGAAACCAATTAGTCCAAAAGTTTTAATCAGTCGGATTACTGCACTTTTCCGAAGAATTCAACCTGCCGCAGGTGATTCAAAAATTGTTACTGCCAATGGCTTAACGATTGATCCTGTACAATACAGAACGTCCCTCAATGGTGTGCAATATATCTTAGCTAAAAAAGAATTTGAACTACTCTATTTATTGGCCGCACAAAAAGGACGCGTATTTTTAAGAAACGAAATTCTTTCCCAAGTTTGGGGCAATGATGTTATCGTAGGTGATCGAACTATTGATGTTCATATTCGTAAGATAAGAGCGAAACTAGGTATTGATTGCATTACCACTGTGAAAGGGGTGGGTTACAAATTCGATTATTAGTAACAAAATAGATACCTTTGTATTCGCCGATAAAAAGGCACAGGTGCATGTTTAAACAAAAAAATTTATCGCCAAAACAATTAGCTGCGCTTACTGCACTAATACTATCAGTGATTATTGCGACCAGTGTTTTTTTATTAATACATGATTGGCGTTACTGGGTGGCTTACTTTTTTATCAGCTTTATTTTTGCTTACTTATTAGTTCATCAAATTTTAGATTTTTTTGTTTACCGAAAGATAAAATTGATTTACAAATTAATTGCACAAACAAAAGCAACCAAACGTGAAGAGGCCTATCAAAAATATATACTACCTAAAAAGGGAATGGATGAGGTTAGAGAAGATGTAGAAGCATGGGCCGCTCAAAAAGTAAATGAAATTGCAACACTTCAATCTAACGAGGAATTTAGAAAAGAATTTTTACAGAATTTATCCCACGAAATTAAAACACCCATTTTTGCCATACAAGGTTACCTTGAATTATTGAGTGACGGCGACATTGATAATGCTGCACAAAAAGAAAAATTTATTCGTCAAGCACAAGCCAATGTGTTGCGATTGGTACAGTTATTAAACGATGTTGACACGATAACTAATTTAGAGATAAGCAAAGATCCTATCTTGAAACATTCCTTTATCATTCAGGATTTAATCAATGAAGTAGCGCAAAATTTAAGCGTCAAGGGACTTAAAAAAAATATTCAATTTCATTTTAAAAAAGGAAGCGAATCACCCACTACTGTGTTTGCCGATAAAAATAAAATTTACCAAGTTTTAGTAAATATATTTTCAAATGCAGCAAAGTATGGAAAAATAGATGGTCAAATTATTGCTAGCGTATACAAATTAGAAGACGGCAAAGTGCTAATTGAAATAAGTGATGATGGCATTGGTATTGCAGAAGAACATATCCCAAGATTATCCGAGCGTTTTTATAGAACCGATGATGCAAGAAGCAGAGATATTGGTGGCACTGGCCTAGGACTTGCTATCTGCAAACATATATTAGAAGCACATCAAGAAACGATGCATATCAGAAGTACCGTAAATGTGGGTACAACGGTAGGTTTTACCTTGCCGAACTCGATGTCTTAAGGATATTTTTCCGTTACTTTGTAGAATAAATTTTCAAAATGCAAACAATTTTGGTGACAGGTGGTTGTGGTTATATTGGCGCACATACCATTGTAGATTTAATTGAAAATGGCTTTAATGTAATTTCAGTTGATAATTTATCAAGGTCATCCGAAAATTCATTGGCGGGTATTGAAAAAATTACTGGTAAAAAAGTAAAGAACTACAATATTGACTTGACCAATGCGCAAGCAGCAGAATCCATCTTTATTGAAAATCCAAATATAACAGGCGTCATTCATTTCGCTGCGTATAAAGCAGTAGGTGAATCAGTAGAAATGCCTTTGGCCTATTACGAGAATAATATTTTCTCCTTAGTAAACTTATTAAAATTAGCCGTAAAGTATAATGCAATGCATTTTATTTTTTCTTCCTCTTGTACAGTATACGGTAATCCTGATACCATACCAGTTACTGAGCAAACCCCATTACAACCAGCGGCATCTCCTTATGGTGCTACTAAACAAATGGGCGAAAGTATAATAAAGGATACTGCATTTGTTGCACCCCTATCCACTATTTTATTACGCTATTTTAATCCAGTAGGTGCACATCCGTCCACTGCAATTGGAGAATTACCTATTGGTCGTCCTCAAAATTTAGTGCCTGCCATAACACAAACAGCAATCGGGAAATTAGCTACGATGCAAGTGTACGGTGACGACTATGATACGCGCGATGGTAGTTGTATTCGTGATTATATTCATGTTTGTGATATTGCACGTGCACATACGCTCGCATTACAATATTCAATAAAAAACAATCAACCTAAAAGTTGCGAAATTTTTAATTTGGGTACAGGCAATGGAATCACTGTTCTTGAAGCCATCAAAGCATTTGAAAAAGTATCTGGACTTGCACTAAATTATCAAATAGGACCAAGACGCGCAGGAGATATTGTTGCAATTTATGCCAACAACGATTATGCTGTTAAAAAATTAGGTTGGGAAATTAAATACTCCTTAGAGGATATGATGCGTACCGCTTGGGATTGGGAAAAAAGTATTGCTGGAAAAAATTAATAAAAATTAATTTTGTACCAACATTTTTTCTGCATTCTCTGCAACTTGAAGCGCTTCAATAAATTCTTCAATCTCTCCATTGATAACCGCATCTAAATTGTAAGAAGTGACCCCTACTCTATGGTCTGTCACCCTTCCTTGTGGCCAATTATAAGTTCTAATTTTTGCACTACGATCACCGGTACTAACCAATGTTTTACGATGACGAGAAATTTCATCCTCTTGCTTGCGCACTTGCTCTTCAAATAATTTGGTACGCATCATGCCCATGGCTTTTTCTCTATTACCTAACTGCGATCTTTCTGTTTGACAAATGATCACCGTGCCTGTCGGAATATGCGTTAACATTACTTTCGTCTCTACTTTATTTACGTTTTGTCCACCAGCACCACCACTTCGAGAAGTTTCCATTTTAACATCTGCAGGATTCAATACAAAATCAACCTCTTCCGCTTCCGGCATCACTGCAACAGTAGCTGCAGAAGTATGTACCCTTCCTTGGGTCTCTGTACTTGGAACGCGTTGTACACGGTGTACACCACTTTCAAATTTCATGGTACCATATACATCTTCACCTGCTACTTCTAATATTACTTCCTTATAACCGCCCACCGTTCCTTCACTCTCACTTGCAATGGCTACTTTCCATCCTTTCTTTTGACAATACCTGGTATACATGGTTAATAAATCACCTACGAATAAACTTGCTTCGTCTCCACCAGTTCCCGCTCTTAATTCTATAATTGCATTTTTATCATCCTGCGGATCCTTAGGTATCAATAATTTAGTTAAGTCCTTTTCTAATTGAATTTTTTCATCTTCTAATGCTGGCAATTCAAGCTTACCTAGTTCACGCATCTCAGGATCATCTCCATTTAAGCTCTCTTTGGCAAATTGATGATCCGCTAAAACTCTTTTATAACGTTCAAAAGGTTGCATGATTTTTTCCAAAGCGCGATACTCTTTGCTCATTTTACCAAACTCTGATTGGTTATTAATGATCTCAGGGTTGGTCAAAGCCACGCCCACTTGTTCAAACCTAGCTTGTATGGCTTCTAATTTATCTAACATAGTCGTTTTTCTGTGCGCAAAAATAGTTATTTTAGTTGTCAATTAAAACAATCCTATTGTATGAAATATTTAGCCGCCCTTTTACTCCTCGTTTCAGCTAGCGCAAGCGCGCAGGCAATCCATTTCAAATCAGTACTTGTTGACGCCCATAATGACTGTGTTACTGCTTGTATCGAGAAAAAAGTAAGCCTAGACCAGGATTTGAAGGGAATAAATCATTCCGATTTGGCCCGTTTTAAGCAAGGCGGGGTTGATTATCAATTATTCTCTATTTGGTGTGATGGTGAAAAAGTAAATCCCTATGCTTGGGCGATGCGCGAAATGGATACTATTGATGCTGTTGCAGCGCGTAATCGAGACAAAATGGTGGTAGCAAAAACTTGGAAAGAAATTCAAAACGCATTGAAGAAAAATAAATTTATTGCACAGTATGGTGTGGAAGGTGGTCATATGATTGAAGAGGATATTAATAGGTTGGATACTTTTTACGCACGTGGTGTTAGATACATGACATTGACTTGGAATAATTCACCGAGCTGGGCAAGCTCACACGCAGATGAAAAAAATCCAAACTTCCCCCGTAAAAAAGGGCTAAATGCATTTGGAAAAGAAATTATACATCGCATGAATCAACTGGGCATCATTGTGGATGTATCACATGTGGGGGAAACCACTTTTTGGGACGCCATTAATACAACTAATAAACCCGTCATTGCTTCACATAGTAATGCGTATAGTATTTGTCCTGTTTCAAGAAATTTGAAAGATGAGCAAATCATTGCGATAGGAAAAAATGGCGGTGTGATACATTTAAATTTTTTCTCTGGTTTTGTGGATAGTAATTTTTCAAAAAAAGATGCGGCATTCCGAAAAAATCATGCGAATGAGATTGACTCTTTATTAGCGACAGGAATTCAACGCGAATATGCATTCACGATGGTATCAGACAAATACCCAAGTGAAAGTGGCAATATCAAACCAGACCTAGAACAACTCATGCAACACTTTGATCATATTGTAAAATTAGTTGGTGTTGATCATGTTGGATTAGGCTCCGATTTTGATGGCATCAATTCAGCACCCAAGGAATTAAAAACAGTGGTGGACTATCCTGTGTTTACACAAGCCTTAATCGCTAGAGGTTATTCCAATAAGGATATTAGCAAGGTATTGGGTGGGAATTTCCTACGCGTTTATCGTATTAACAACCCTAATTAGAAAAATAAGGGTTGTTAATACGATCTCTTATGATTTTTTCAAGCCTCCCTCATAAACGGGTAGGCTTGTTTACTTAATTTAATAAATAAACTTGAAGGGGATTTTTAATAACTAAGTAATCGCTGCATCGTTTCTTCTAGTCTACTATTGGCTAGGTATTGTTTTTCTAATGCTAAATTAAAAGGAATCGGTGTGTCCAATGAGGCGCAACGCATAATGGGTGCATCCAAATATGCAAAACAATGTTCTGAAATCCAGGCACTGATTTCACCGCCGATACCTCCAGTTAAATTATCTTCATGTAAAACACAAACCTTACCTGTTGCTTTAACAACTTCACCAATCGCTTCATGATCCAAAGGAGCTAAACTGCGTAAATCTAATATGCTGATAGCGACTGCTGGATGATTTTCTTGGTATTGCTGCGCCCAAATAACACCCATCCCATAAGTAATGATACAAGCATCATCACCTTCCGTAACCAACTTTGCTTTCCCCATTGGAATTTGATAGTATTCATCTGGCACCTCAGCACTTATGCTTCGATACAACGCTTTGTGTTCAAAAAATAAAACTGGATTTGGATCTGCGATAGCAGCCATCAATAAGCCTTTTGCATCCACTGGATTGGAAGGATATACAACTTTCAATCCTGGCACATGGGTAAACCATGCCTCATTGGATTGCGAATGAAATGGACCTGCGCCAACACCCGCTCCCGTTGGCATTCGAATTACCACATCTGCATTTTGTCCCCACCTATAATTTAATTTAGCTAAATTATTTACGATTTGATTAAATCCAACAGAAACAAAATCGGCAAACTGCATTTCAACCACCGACTTTATTCCTTCCAAACTTAAACCAAGTGCGGCACCTACTATAGCACTCTCACATATGGGTGTATTTCGAACGCGTTGTTTTCCAAACTGTAAAACAAATCCTTCGGTTACTTTAAAAGCGCCGCCATATTCTGCAATATCCTGTCCCATTAAAATTAATTCAGGATATAATACCATCGCTTGTTTTAACGCCTCCGATATTGCCTCAATAAATCGCTTTGAATTTAAAATTGGATTATTCAATTTTTCATAGGGCGTAATGGCGACTCCTTCATCAGCAGCAAACACATCTGCCAATTCCTGATCAATAGAAATATCAATGGATTGGGGTTGCATTGCATCGTTTAATTCCGCATCAATATGATCTTTAATTTCATTGCGTATGGTTGCCACCTGCATTTCGGTGAGTACTTTTTCCTGCACCAAGAATTGTTCGTAATTTTTAATAGGATCTTTGCGAGACCATTGTTCCATTAAATTTTTTGGAACATATTTCACACCACTCGCTTCCTCGTGTCCGCGCATTCTGAAAGTAGTACACTCAATCAAAAAAGGCCTTTGCGTATTGATACAATACTCCCTAGCACGCTGTATCGTTTGATAAACTTCTAAAATATTATTTCCATCAATACGCTCACCTTCCATGCCATAACCTTTAGCGCGATCTACTAAATACTCACAATGGTATTGTTCATTGGTGGGTGTGCTTAATCCATAACCATTATTTTCTATTAGAAAAATTACAGGAAGTCCCCAAACAGCTGCTACATTTAATGCTTCATGAAAATCGCCTTCACTCGTTCCTCCTTCACCAGAAAATACAAGTGTAGCTTTTAATTGACCTCTTTGTTGATACGCCAACGCAATACCATCAGCAATGGCCAATTGCGGACCCAAGTGTGAAATCATCCCACATATATAATGTGCCTTACTACCAAAATGAAAACTGCGTTCCCTTGCCTTAGAATAACCTGACGCATTTCCCTGCCATTGATTAAATAAATTGGCCAATGGCATATTTCGAGAAGTGAACACCCCTAAGTTTCGATGTAAAGGCAGGATCCATTCATTTTTTTCCATGGCCAAAGTGGCACCAACTGAAATCGCTTCCTGCCCAATGCCACTAAACCATTTACCAATTTTTCCTTGCCTTAACAACACAAGCATTTTATCTTCTATCATTCTTGGCAAAAGCAAAGAGCGATAAAAATGAATCAGCTGGTCATTATCTAATTTTCCGCGCTTAAAATTCATGGAATACTGGGTTGTGATTCAAATTTACCATTTTTAATAACAGCTAAAAAATGAATTCATTGGATAAGTCAACGCATCTGTATTACTGCTTTCAAATAAAGTAGGTAGCTATAAAAAAACAGTCCCGAGTGTTCTACCCGGGACTGTAAATATTATAAAAGCAGGTTGCGATTAATCTTTCGAATTTAATTTGCTCAATAATCTCAAGATTTCAAGGTATAACCATACTAAAGTAACTAACAAACCAAAAGCGCTATACCACTCCATATACTTTGGGGCACCCATTTCGGCCGCTTTTTCAATAGAGTCAAAATCCAAAAGCAAGTTTAATGCAGCAATTCCCACAATAAATAAACTTATGCCAATACTTAATGGAGAGCTATCAAACGCGAAGCCCATATCTACGCCAAACATGCCCAATATCCAAACAATTAAATAAAACAAACCGATACCCAAGGTCGCTGACATAATAATGGAACGTAAACGATTGGTCACACTGATCACTCTAAAATTGTATAATAAAAACATCGCTAATGCAACACCCAAGGTTAAGCCCACGGCATGCAATACAATATTTGGATATGACTTTTGAAACATGGCATTAAAAAATGCACTGATACCGCCAATAAACAACCCTTCTAAAATTCCATAAGCAGGTGCAATATAACCAGCCCAAGTAGGTTTAAACATCATCACAATTGCTAAAACAAAGCCACCAATAGCTCCCGCTAACATTAAAGTGGTTGCCGTTGACACATTACCTTCAGAATAAATATTCCAAACATACATTGCCGAAGCCATCACCATCAATAATAAAAATCCAAATTTATTCATCGTGCCACGAATACTCATGACGCCAAATGCACTCGCATTTTCATGCAAACTTTTATCAAAAATTTTTGCAGTGAGTGTTGGATTACTAGATTTAAACATTGCCATAATTAATTGATTTTATTAATGATTCAAAAATACACAATAGTTTTAACTAAATATCTAAAAAAAAGTTAATCCAAGTAAAGCCTAGGGTAATTTTAAGCCTGGATATTGTGTGCGCTTTCTAAAAAGATACCTTCCCCTTTGTTTTAGTAATTGAATAAACTTTTCCAATTTCAAGGAGTCTGCAGGTGCACAAAACATATGATTATGTATTAAATATCACAAGCTGAATTTTTGGAATTAGTTAAGCGACCATCATCAAAACTCAAGTAAATGGTTTTAATTGCCAAATCGGTTGCAGCGTTTTACCCCCCTGATTTATTCCTGTTTTGGGGCGAATTCCGGTTAATTTCACATCTAAAAAGGACTAATATTTACTAAAAAAGCGATGAAGTAATAAAAAACCAGGGCAAAGGGCATAAAGGGGGTGATTCAAGGCGCAAACTTAGTTCAGAAAAGCAGAATAAAATGTCAAAAAATAGCCATTTTAAGCCGACGATTTGTACCTTCGTGCTCAAATTTAAGATTATATGCAAAATGAAGTGGTTTTACAGGATGTGGTAATAAAGTTTGCTGGTGATAGTGGTGACGGTATGCAATTAACAGGTCAGCAATTCACTAATAATACTGCACTGTTAGGTATTGACTTAGCAACTTTTCCTGACTTCCCTGCAGAAATTAGAGCGCCATTAGGAACCGTTCCTGGAGTAAGTGGTTTTCAAATTCACTTTAGTTCAAATCGTGTATACACACCTGGTGATGTTTGTGATGTTTTAGTTGCTATGAATGCAGCTGCTTTAAAAGTAAATTTAAAGGGATTAAAAAAAGGCGGAAAGATTATTGCAAACTTGGAAGGTTTTGATACCAAAAACTTAAGATTAGCCGCTTATACTGATGGCGTGAATCCATTGGAAGATGGCAGTTTAGATGGTTATGAATTGGTGAAAGTTGATGTTACCAAATTAACACGTGAAGCTTTAAAAGAATATACTGAATTAGGAAATAAAGAAAGAGACCGTGCGAAGAATATGTTTGTACTAGGTTTGATCTATTGGATTTACAATAGAAACTTGGAAACAACGATTGAATTTTTAAAAGATAAGTTTGGTAAAAAACCAACCATTTTTAATAGTAACGTGGACGTATTAAAAGCGGGTTATTTTTATGGAGAAACCGCAGAATTATTTACCACTAGATACAAGGTGGAGAAATCTAAAATGGAGCCTGGTCATTACCGTAGTATTATGGGTAACCAAGCTTTATCAATGGGATTAATTGCAGGTTCTCAAAAAAGTGGCCTACCCTTATTTTTAGGATCTTATCCAATTACACCTGCAACTGATATTTTACATGAATTAAGTAAGTATAAAAACTTTGGTATTCGTACTTTCCAAGCGGAAGATGAAATCGCAGGTATTTCTGCGGCTATTGGTGCTAGCTATGGTGGATCGATTGGTTTAACAACCACTTCAGGACCGGGTATGGCTTTAAAAACAGAAGCCCTTGGATTAGCAATGATGTTGGAAATACCATTAGTCATTGTAAATATTCAAAGAGGTGGGCCTTCAACAGGTTTGCCAACCAAAACAGAACAAAGTGATTTGATGCAGGCTTATTATGGAAGAAATGGGGAAGCACCTATTCCTGTAATTGCAGCTTCAACGCCAAGTGATTGTTTTGAAATGGCCTTTGAAGCAGTTCGTATAGCACTTCAACACATGACACCAGTCATTTTATTAAGTGACGGTTATATTGCCAATGGTGCTGAGCCATGGAAATACCCTAATGCTAGTGACCTTCCTAAAATAGAAGTACATTTTAAAACTAGTTTAGATGAAGGGGAAGAAAAATTTCTTCCATATAAAAGAAATGAAAAATTAGCTAGACCTTGGGCCATACCTGGTACACCAGGATTTGAACACCGAATTGGTGGTTTGGAAAAACAAGCAGAAACAGGTAATGTAAGCTATGATTCTGATAACCATGAGTTCATGGTAAAAACAAGAGAGGCTAAAGTGGAGAAAATTGCAGATTATATCCCTTTACAAACTATAGATAGCGGAAAAGAAAAAGGAAAAGTATTGGTAGTAGGTTGGGGATCAACATACGGTACTATTAAAAGTGCAGTTCAAGAATTACAAGAAAAAGGAAAAGATGTGAGTCATGCACATATAAAATATATGCGTCCCTTCCCTAAAAATTTAGGTGAGATTTTGAAAAATTACGAGACCGTATTAATTCCTGAAATTAATAATGGTCAATTGATTAAAATTATTAGAGACAAATATTTTATTGATGCAAAAGGATTTAATAGAATCATGGGAAGCCCAATTGCAAAACATGAACTAGTAGCGGAAATAGAAAAATTATTCTAACGATACTTTTTAAAAACTTAAAAAGCTTTCTTCGATTACTCGGAGGAAGCTTTTTTGTTTTTAGTACCTTCTTTACAAAATGGAAGAATACCGCATAATGCACACTTTGGACTTCTTGCCAAACAGGTATACCTGCCATGTAATATCAGCCAATGGTGCGCGGTATGTACTTGATGGGTTGGAATATTTTTAATTAATTCTTTTTCTACAGCCAACGGTGTGGTTGCCGTCATGGGTACCAAACCAATTCTTCTACTCACCCTATATACATGCGTATCCACAGCCATATTGGGCTGTTGATCAATAACACTTGTAATTACATTAGCTGTTTTACGACCCACCCCAGGAAGTGTAACCAATGCATCGATGGTCATGGGCACTTCACCATTAAAATTTTCCAGTAAAAGCTGGCTCATCCTAATTAAGTGCTTCGTTTTATTATTTGGATAGGAAATACTTTTAACCAAAGGAAATAAGTCGTCAAACTCGGCGAATGCCATCGTCTCAGGTGAAGGAAATTTTTTAAAAATTGACGGTGTGGTTTCATTAACACGTTTGTCCGTGCATTGTGCTGATAAAATAACAGCCACCAATAATTGAAATGGACTTTCATACGTTAATTCCGTTTCAGCAATCGGCATTTGTTGCTGAAAATAATTGAGTACATGTAAATACCTTTCCTTCTTTGTCATTTTTTTGTGGATGCAGGCATTGTATCTTCAAACAAATAAACTTCTTCCCCCTCACGTCTTAATAAATATCTTTCGCGCGCATATTTTTCAACGGAGGCGGGATTATTTTGTAAATTATTTAATTGATTCTTGGTTTTTTCAATTTCGTCTTGATAATATTTTTTGGCTGCTTCTACTTTTTTTAATTCCCCGGTTCTTTGGCTTTGCTGAAAAAAATCTCTTTGATCAAAAAACATCATCCACACAAAAAAACCAACGGCCACGATAAAATATCGATTGGCAATAAAAGGGGTTATTTTTTTCAAAAATTGCATAAAAAAAAGGTTGAAGTAAAATTAGTGTAGTTCTAATAATACGCCAACCTTTTATGATAAAGACTTTAAAATTAAAAGCCTTTTAACTATTTGTTGCCAAACTTTACTTTCCCTTTAGGGTAAATTGCCGTTTCGCCTAATGCTTCTTCAATTCTAATTAACTGGTTGTATTTAGCCATACGATCGGTTCTTGAAGCCGATCCGGTTTTAATTTGACCACAATTTAAAGCCACTGCTAAATCAGCAATCGTGGTATCTTCCGTTTCCCCACTGCGGTGTGACATAATCGTGTTATAACCATTGTGTTGCGCCAAAGTAACCGCATTGATGGTTTCCGTCAAAGTGCCTATTTGATTCACTTTCACCAATAAACCATTCCCAATTTTTTTATCAATGCCCATTTGTAAACGATCCACATTGGTCACAAATAAGTCATCACCTACTAGTTGACACTTATCGCCAATCGCTTGTGTTAATGCCTTCCAACCATTCCAATCGTCCTCAGCCATCCCATCTTCAATGGAAATAATAGGATATTGTTTCACCCATTTTTCCCAATATTTCACTAATTGGTCGCTACTTAATTCCTTTCCAGAACTTTTATGGAAAACATATTTCTTCTTTTTCGCATCCCACAACTCACTATTTGCCGCATCCATGGCAATGGCGATTTGAGAACCTGTTTTATATCCTGCCGCGTGAATTGCTTCAAGCACAGTTTCAATGGCTTCCTCGTTGCTTTGGATATTTGGTGCAAATCCACCCTCATCACCCACGTTTGTACTAAATCCTTTTTTCTTTAATACCGATTTTAAATGATGGAAAATTTCAACCCCCCAACGCAAGCCTTCACTAAAGTTTGGCGCGCCAATAGGCATTACCATAAATTCTTGAAAATCAATTTTATTATCAGCATGTGCGCCACCGTTTACAATGTTCATCATTGGTATGGGTAATGTTTTTGCATTTGTTCCACCAATGTATCTGTATAAAGGCAAATTTGCTTCTTCCGCTGCCGCTTTTGCTACCGCCATACTTACCGCTAAAATTGCATTCGCCCCTAATTTACCTTTGTTAGGTGTTCCGTCTAATTCAATCATAATTTGATCAATCGCCGCCTGTGCACTCACATCAAAACCTTCCACTGCTTTTGCAATATGATCATTTACATTTTTAACCGCTTTAATAACGCCTTTACCTACATACTTTTTTTTATCGTTATCTCTTAACTCTACTGCTTCATGGATACCAGTGCTTGCGCCACTTGGCACAGCCGCACGACCCATCGCGCCTTCATCTGTTAATACATCCACTTCAACGGTTGGATTACCGCGACTGTCTAAAATTTGTCTTGCATGAACTTCAATAATGTAACTCATAAATATTGCTTATTAATTTCTAAAATAGTTATATACCCATTGGAGACCGCAATTTACACCCTTTTTTTTAATGGGTAAGCATTTTGAAAATTTCTTCCAAACCTGCTTCATGTTTTTGCGCTAAATCGGCAATACGATCATTGGCAACCAATTTTCCTTTGTTTAATACTAACACTCGATCACATATGGCGGTAACTTCTTGTAAAATATGTGTTGAAAATAGAATCATTGCATTTGCACTTAAAGATTTAATAAGCGCTCTTATTTCTGTTAATTGATTGGGATCCAATCCTGCGGTAGGCTCATCCAATATTAAAAGTATCGGGGCATGAATAATTGCAGCCGCCATTCCAACCCTTTGCTTGTACCCTTTTGAGAGCTGATTAATTTTTTTAGTCTGCATTAAACCTAATCCTGTTTGATCAATCACTTCCTGAATTCGATTGGTTGGATTTTTAATCTCATGCCCAGCAGCAATAAAACTTAAATATTCCTTCACATACATATCCTCATATAAGGCATTGGATTCAGGCAGATAGCCAATCATTTTTTTATACTTTACTGCATCTTGGTCATAACTAAGTCCGTTCAAGGTTATGGTTCCTTTATCTGCTTGCAAAAAGCCGACAATCATTTTCATTGTGGTCGATTTTCCGGCACCATTGGGTCCTAAAAAACCAACCACTTCCCCTGTATGAATCGCAAAGGAGATATTGTCGACTGCGTTTGACGCGCCAAAAGTTTTACTTATTTGACTTACTGTTAAAGACATGATCAAAAATAAGTAACTATCCTTAAATGACTATAAAATACTTATTCTATCTCGTTAGATGATTCAGGCAAATGCGCATACTCATTCGCACTTGCATATTTTCCGAAAATGAAAAAACCAACACAAATAGGTATAAATACAAGTAATATAATCACCCATTGTAACGCAACATTTGCTCTTTGTATTTCAGATGCTGCTGAAATTTTTTCCACTGCTTGGTAAACTAAAAAACAAATTAAGGCAGGTGCCATTAGCATCCACACATAACCTAATAATTTTTTAACTGCATTCATAAAGATTCTATTTTAGTAAATGAATTGCTTATTTGATTAAGCTAGTCCATTACATTTTTATCAATTTTGTTACTTAAATAAAACACGCCAATAATTAAACAAACACTGGCCACACCTATTGGATACCATAATCCAGCCAAAGCATCTCCCATGGGCGATTCCGGCGATTTGGTAAACTCAACAATCAATGTTCCTAAAAAAGGTACCAATCCGCCAAACACCCCATTACCAATATGATATGGCAATGACATGGAAGTATACCTAATTTTTGTAGGGAACATCTCCACCAAGAATGCAGCAATTGGACCATACACCATGGTTACATAAACAATTTGTATAAATACCAACCAGATTAAATTCCAGTAAGTAGCATCATCCATTGTTTTTTCAATTACCACATTTGGCTTCATCGATTTTGATACAATTAAGCTCGGGCTCAATGCATCAATTTTCAAATCAGCATCATATGCTGCTGTTAAATGCAAGGTGTCCGTTTTGGTATATTTGAAATGCGCACCATCCGTATAGGCAGTATCAAATGTTTGTGTAACATATATTTTAGTGGCCTCCTTTGCATCAGTCACAACTTTTGGTTCACTTGCAGTGGTATTGGACAAATCGATTTTTTCAATTCTATTTTTCGCATTCGTTAAACTTAAAAATTGTTTATAAATGGGTCGGTAAGTTAACACTGCCGCCAACATTCCAATGAGCATAATCCATTTCCTTCCCACTTTATCACTCAACCATCCAAACAAAACAAAGCAAGGTGTCGCCATTAATATCGCCCACAACATTAAATTTCGTGATTGTATAAATTCAACCTTACAAACCGTTTCAATAAAACTTTGCGCATAAAACTGCCCTGTATACCAAACTACGCCTTGTCCCATCACAGCGCCAAACAAAGCCAACAAAACCATTTTAAAATTTCCCTTATGTCCAAAACTTTCCTTTAATGGATTGACTGAAGTTTTACCCTCAGATTTTAATTTAGTAAACATAGGTGACTCACTCATGCGCATTCTAATTAAAATAGACACCCCCACCAGCAATAAGGAAATCCAAAAGGGATATCTCCAACCGCCCCATTCTGCGCTAAATTTTTCAACTCCTTGACTTGATCTAATAAATATGATAACCCCTAAGGCTAAAAACAAACCAAGTGTAGCCGTAGTCTGAATCCAACTGGTCCAAAAACCCCTTTGTCCTTTGG
>JBIIRW010000116.1:0-3357 GCA_044341385.1 Sediminibacterium sp.
TCTGAAGATGCAGATTTAGCGGAAGTAGGCAGTTATAGTATTGATGGTGCCAAACACCAATGGAAAACAAAACAGACGGGTGCTATCGGACGTATGTTGGTGGATGATCATTTATTACAATTATTACAAGATTTAGAAGGGTATTGGACAGTGAAACCCGAAGGAAAAGCAGCTTTTGAAATAATTAAAGCCGCGTATAAAAAAGGGAACACTATTAACGAAGCTACTTTGGAAATGGTGCATTTATTTTTTGGAAAACATGGTTTGGTGGTGATGCAACCGGATGATGCAAAATTAAAAGCACTATTTGTGGAAGTAATGCAAAAGGAATTAACTACGCAGTTTTCTCATGCTGCTATCCAACCTACACTTAAGCGTTTATCAGAAAATTATCATGTGCAATCGGAAGGTCGGGAAATAAATTTATTTTATTTAAAGGACGCGCATCGAAATAGAATTGAAAAAAGCGGGGAATTGTTTTCGGTGGTGGATACCAATATTCAATTTACCCAAGCTGAAATAATTAAGGAATTACAAACATATCCTGATCGATTTAGCCCCAATGTAATTTTAAGAGGGGCCTATCAGGAAACCATCTTGCCTAGTGTGGTATTTGTTGGTGGTGGTGGCGAGCTCGCTTATTGGATAGAGCTAAAGGAAGTTTTTGACCAGGCTGGGGTAAATTATCCTGTAATCCTATTACGCAATTCATTTTTATTTATCAATGAAAAGCAATCCAAACAATGGGCTTCCTTGGAATTTAATACGGAAGCTTTATTTGATTCCATTCAAGATTTAGAATTAGCGTTTGTAAAGAAACAAAGCGTTGAGAATTTAGCGTTAACGGAACATATCGCAAGTTTAACAAACTTATACAATGCGATACAGCAGGATGTTATAAAAATTGATGCTTCCTTAGGTAATCATGCGTTAAACCTGTCCCTACAAGCGCAGAAGAAATTAGCCTTATTGGAAAAGAAAATGGTTCGTGCTGAAAAGCGGAAGCAACATACTTCGCTTGCCAGAATTCATAGTATTAAATCAGAATTATTCCCGGATAATAATTTACAAGAGCGTGTTGAAAATTTCTCTAAATGGGTAGGGGACTATGGTTGGGACTGGGTAGAAGCTATTTTGAATAATTCAAATTCAGTGGATGCTAGCTTTACCATTATATATCTTAGCAAAGACTAATTCATACCTAATTTTTTATTCGATCAGTTTTATTGGTCAAAACCGTTATTCCAACTTGATTTTAAGTTTTCTACTTTTTGCATCACTTCTGATTCCATATTTAATTTATAGTCGTCCATGGCTTGTCCAATTTTTGAATCAGCGCTTCCTAAAATTTGTGCAGCAAGAAGCCCTGCATTTTTAGCACCATTTAATGCAACAGTTGCTACAGGAACACCTCCAGGCATTTGCAAAATAGATAATATTGAATCCCAACCATCCGCAGAATTACTTGATTTAATAGGAACACCAATCACCGGCAAACTGGTAATAGCAGCAATCATACCAGGCAAATGTGCTGCACCACCTGCACCAGCGATAATAACTTTTAAACCTCTTTCACGCGCTGTTTTTGCATATTGCACCATACGATCTGGCGTGCGATGTGCGGATACCACTGTTAATTCAAATGGGATATTGAAAAGTGTTAAGGTATCTGCAGCTGCTTGCATGGTAGGCAAATCGCTATCGCTACCCATAACTATTCCGACAATTGGTGCTGTATTCATAAGTTTCAATTTTATGCAATTTAACGCATTCGGTTTTAATTAGCGAACAAATAGCCTGACACCTCCGATATAATTGGGGTCGCTTTTGATTCAGTAATTTTTATTCTAAAATATTTTAATTTTTGCATTGGAAAAGTGATGATTCTTTTATGGCCAACAGTTGTTCCCTTAGCAAAGGTTTCAAATTTTTTAAGATCATAACCTCCGGAAATTTCAAATTTTACAATACGTTGCCCCATGCTGATAGCTTCCATTAATTGTAGGGCATTTATTTCAACAGCCTCTTTTAAATGAATTTCTACACTATTATTGGTTCTTAAAATTCTTGCATTTTTAAATAAATTAGTTTTGAAGGCAGCATCTCTTATTTTTTTGAAATCCATTAATGCAGTGGAGTCTGCAGGTGAAAATAAGCCTTGTCTGTTCGGTGGAACATTTAATAAAAAGTTACCCCCTCTACCTACATTTTTCAAATACAAGTCAAATAATTGCTTGCCTGATTTAACAGTTTTATCTTCTTCTGCATGATAGAACCAGCCTTTTCTAATGGATACATCTGCCTCACCAGGTATCCATGCCTTGCCGTTATAATTTCCTCTATTCAAGGAATCAGTAGGTGGGCCACCAGCACCTCTCTCAAATCCAGCCGTATCAAGTAAGTTCCAATTGGTTTCATTAATAATCCCTTGCTCGTTTCCAATCCAACGGATATGGGGTCCAATATCACTAAAGATCATTAAGTGCGGTTGGTAAGCTAAAGCAGAATCTTGGAAACGTTTAAAATCATATACCTGTCTTTTTCCATTGGGGCCTTCGCCATTCGCACCATCCCACCATAATTCAAAAAATTTACCATAGCCCGTTAATAATTCTTTCATGGTTTGGATGTACACCTCATTATACTTAGGTGTGCCATAGTCCGGATGGTTGCGATCCCATGGTGAAATATATACGCCCATTTCAATGCCTGCTTTTTTACATGCTTCTGATAACATTTTTACCACATCCCCTTTGCCATTTAACCATTTACTTTCTCTTACAGTGTGCTTGCTGTATTTGCTTGGCCATAAACTAAATCCATCATGGTGTTTGGCGGTTAATATAATTCCCTTTGCGCCTGCTGCTTTTGCAATACTTGCCCATTGGTTGCAATCTAGTGCAGTAGGATTAAATATATTAGGATCCTCACTTCCATGGCCCCATTCCAAATCAGTAAAAGTATTTGGACCAAAATGAATAAATAAATAAAATTCTTTATCGTGCCAAGCTAATTGTGTTTTAGTTGGCAATGGACCATATGTATTTTGTGCAAATAATGTTGCTGCATTTAAAATAAGTATAGCGATAATAAGTTTCGTGGCGTTTTTAATTCCTTTCATAATTTATTTATTTTACAAGTGCTCGATTGTATAATTGTATGGTATTTTCTAATCCGAGATATAGGGCGTCGCTAATCAGCGCATGTCCAATACTTACTTCGTCAATACTTGGGATTTGCTGTATTAAATAGGGTAAATTAAATCGGTCTAAATCATGTCCTGCATTTATGCCCATACCTAATTGATTCGCTAATGCAGCTGCTGTGATATAAGGGGCAATTGCTGCTTCTTTATTA
>JBIIRW010000054.1:0-11550 GCA_044341385.1 Sediminibacterium sp.
AGGATTTTTTAGAACAAAGAACTAAGATGAATGTGTTTTTAAATAGCGTATGGGATTTAATTGATATTACTACAGAGAATTATTTAGAAAGAGGATTTGCTTCCTTGCATATTAATTTTGGCTGCACTGGTGGACAGCATCGCAGTGTATTTGCTGCTGAACAAACTGCAAGGCATTTAAAAAATAAGTATAAGGTAAAAACTATTTTACTTCATACGAATCAACAAAACTGGGTTAAATAGTTTCCCCAATAAATTATTCGTTTATGCGAGCAATGATTTTAGCGGCAGGATTAGGTACCAGATTAAAGCCCTTTACCAATCATCATCCCAAGGCATTGGCTATAGTGAATGGGAAAACTTTACTACAACGAAATATTGAATACTTGCAAGCATTTGGCATACGCGAAGTGGTGGTAAATGTGCACCATTTTAGTGATCAAATTATTCGGGCTGTTCAAGAAAATAATGGCTGGGGATCTAACATTACAATTTCAGATGAATCTGGTGAAGTATTAGAAACGGGCGGTGGTGTTTTATTTGCTGCAGATTATTTTAAAAACCAAAAAGCCTGGTTAGTGATGAATGCGGATATACTAACCAACATGCCATTGGATAAAATGATGGCTGCTGATGATGCATTAAAAAATAGCCATAATAATTATGCGGCAACCTTAGCGGTGACCAATAGAAGTACAAGTCGTAATTTATTATTTAATCAGAATGAATTGTTGACAGGTTGGAAAAATAATACGACGATGGAGGAAAAGTGGGTCGGCGGAAAAACCAATAGCATCAATGATTCAAGCAAAATTATTCCCAAAGCTTTTAGTGGCATTCAAATAATTCACGCTCCTTTCTATACTGCTTTGCAATTGCATGGTAAGTTTTCACTGATCGATGCTTATTTACAAATTGCTTCGACGAACCCTATTGGTTATTACGACCATAGTGATTACATTTTAATGGATGTAGGTAAGCCTGAAAATCTTGAAAAGGCAGCAACCTTGTTTCCATAAACTATACACGGATATAAATTTTCTTTTTATCTAGCAAGTAGGCAATCCCACCCATAAAGGCAATGATGCATAAAGCGTATAATAGCGAGCCAATGCGTAAATCAGTGGCGACATTCTTACATACATTTTGGTAAAACCAAGGCAATACATTGGTATAAACCGGTTCTCCTTTTTCGTCTACATGATCGACCCATCTTAATAAAGCCAATACGCGCGGTAAAAATCCACTCAAAACAAAAATGAATAAAGGATTTTTTCCAAACACATCAAAAAACTGACTCCATTTTCCTTTGGCGTTATTAAATTCTAGTAAATAAATAAACATACTTAGCGTGATGATCGCTAGCCCGGAAGTATAAAAAACATAACTACTGGTCCATATTTTTTTATTTATAGGAAAACTAAAATCCCAAATGTAACCAACGAATACGAGTATAACCCCTGTCAGTATTAGCTTTGCGAGCATTTCAAAATTCTTCCCTTTTAATTGAATGTATTCACCCACTAAATATCCAAATATGACTTGCACGATTGCCGGAAGTGTACTAGTCAATCCTTCTGGATCAAATGGAACGCCTTCGCCTTTATAAACATGTGAAATTCCTAACACATTTAAATCAATTGCATTTCCGAAATAGCCAGATAAACTATAGGGATGCCCTGGCACTCCTAAAGTAAAAGTGAGCACCCAATAAATAACTAAAATCATCATGCCAATAAATAGTGCCATGCGCGATTTTCCGTAATAAATAATGACCGATGCAAAAAAGTAACATAAAGCAATTCTTTGTAACACCCCTAATATGCGCACATTTTCCCAAGGTTTAAATACGAGACTAGCGTCACTCCATTTTACAAATGGGCTCCAATTTAAAAACAGTCCAATTAAAAATATAAGTACAGTTCGTTTGATAACTTTTTTCCAAAATTCGCTGCTATTTCCTTCTTGCAACTTGGGCATCACAAAGGACATGGCATTACCCACTGCAAATAAGAAAAAAGGGAAAACCAAATCAGTAGGCGTACAACCATGCCAGCTGGCGTGGGCTAAAGGGCTAAAAGTGTTGGCCCAGGAGCCAGGATTGTTTACTAAAATCATTAGTGCAACAGTGGCACCCCTGAAAACATCTAATGAATAATATCTTTCCTTGGTCATGGCTTAAAGTTTTATAAATTACTTAGTAATATATATCATCGTTTTAATATCTTTGTAAGATACAAAATTAAGATGCAAAAAAACATATTAATCACAGGTGGCGCAGGGTTTATTGGGTCACATGTAGTGCGTTTGATGGTGAACAAATACCCTGATTATCAAATCTTTAATTTGGATGCCCTAACTTATGCGGGCAATTTAGAAAATTTAAAGGACATTGAAAATGCGCCTAATTATCATTTTGTAAAAGCCAATATTTTAGAAGCCGATGCATTAAAGGAGATATTTGAAAAACATGCTATTACGGATGTGATCCATTTGGCTGCCGAATCGCATGTAGATAGATCCATTGTTTCTCCGTTGGATTTTGTTTATACAAACGTGATAGGGACCGTTAACTTATTAAATACGGCAAAGGAATTTTGGAAAGCGGATTTAAGTTATGAAAATGCACATGATGGTAGTTGGGAGAAAAAAAGAGATCATTTATTTTATCATGTTTCTACGGATGAGGTATACGGCAGCTTAGGAAAGGAGGGTTTATTTACTGAAACCACTGCTTACGATCCTAATTCACCTTATTCTGCAAGTAAGGCAGCTAGTGATCATTTTGTAAGAGCCTATGGGGAAACCTATCATTTGCCAATCGTAATTTCAAATTGCTCTAATAATTATGGGCCAAATCATTTTCCTGAAAAATTAATTCCATTATTTATACATAATATAATAAATAAAAAATCATTACCTGTATACGGCGATGGTTTGTATACGCGTGATTGGTTGTATGTGAAAGATCATGCGCGCGCCATTGATATTATTTTTCATCAAGGTAAAAAAGCAGACACTTACAATATTGGTGGATTTAATGAGTGGACCAATATTGATTTGGTAAAATTAATGTGTGCGCAGATGGATATTAAATTAGGACGCTCGGTTGGTGAAAGTGAAGCGCTAATTACCTATGTGAAAGACCGTCCAGGACATGATAGACGTTATGCCATTGACGCCACTAAATTGAATAAGGAATTAGGTTGGTCCCCGTCGGTTACTTTTGAACAAGGTTTAGCGGAAACCATCGAATGGTATTTAAGCAATGGACCTTGGTTGGAAAACGTAACTAGTGGTGCATATCAAGCCTATTATAGCGATATGTATAGTAATCGTTAATCGAGTTATCTTTAATCGCAAAAAAATTAATTAGAATAATAAATAATAATAAAGCCAATTCCTCAGCATGAAAATTGAAAATACACCATTAAAAGATTGTTTTATTATTCACGATACTGTTCATGGTGATGCAAGAGGCTATTTTATAGAAACTTTTAATCAAAGAGATTTTGCAGCGGCCACAGGTTTAGCTATTGTTTTTGTGCAGGATAATCAATCAAGATCATCAAAAGGGGTATTGCGCGGATTGCACATGCAAAAAGGACCGGCTGCACAAGCCAAATTGGTAAGGGTATTAGAAGGTTCGGTGTTAGATATTGCTGTTGATTTAAGAAAGGAGTCTCCCACCTTTGGAAAACACTATGCGATTGAATTAACGGCCGACAATCACAAACAATTTTTTGTACCTGCAGGATTTGCGCACGGATTTGTGGTATTAAGTGACGCAGCTACCTTCTTTTATAAGGTAGATAAATTTTATCAACCTGGCAATGAAGTGGGGATTATGTATAATGACAAGGATTTAAACATTGATTGGAGATTGCCTACATCGGAATTAATATTTTCAGAAAAAGATAAAACATTAGGAAGCTTCGCTGAATATGTAGCGAGTTTATAATAACATGGTTTTAGCAGAAATCTGCCAAAACAAAAACACTATTAAAAGTATTACTATGAAGGGAATTATATTAGCAGGAGGATCAGGTACCAGGTTGTATCCAATTACCAAGGGGATTAGTAAGCAATTAATGCCTATCTATGATAAGCCAATGATTTATTATCCATTGTCGGTATTGATGTTGGCAGGTATTAAAGAGGTTTTAATCATTACGACGCCCGAAGACAATGATCAATTTAAAAGATTATTGGGAGATGGTTCTGAGATAGGTTGTCAGTTTAGTTATGCAGTGCAAGCGGTACCGAATGGTTTAGCGCAAGCATTTGTCATTGGTGCTGATTTTGTAGGAAATGATAAAGTTGCATTAGTATTAGGAGATAATATATTTTATGGTGCAGGCTTTAGTAAGTTGGTACAATCCTTTAATGATGTGGATGGTGCAGCTGTTTTCGCTTATGAAGTAAATGATCCTGAGCGTTATGGGGTGGTTGAATTTGATGAAAATAATAATGCTTTGTCATTAGAAGAAAAGCCAAAAGCGCCCAAGTCAAATTACGCAGTACCTGGTTTGTATTTTTATGATAATCAAGTGGTTGAAATCGCTAAAAACATTCCTGCCTCTCCAAGAGGCGAGTACGAAATTACTGATGTCAATAAAGTATATCTAGAACGTAAAAAATTACAAGTAGGTATCATGAATCGTGGTACTGCTTGGTTGGATACCGGCACTTTTGAGTCCTTAGCTGACGCATGTGAATTTGTACGTGTTATTGAAAAACGTCAAAGTCAAAAGATAGGATGTATTGAAGAAGTTGCCTTTAGAATGGGCTTTATTGACAAGGCGCAATTATTGGTTTTGGCAGATAAATATGCTAAAAGTGGCTATGGAGAATATTTGAGAAATTTGAAAAAGTAGGGTTTGGTCAGCTTCTCATACTATTCCTAAGCACTAGAATCAGGCTTCTTGTATCAGTATAAATTACATTTTTCATCAAACAATGAACAATTTTTAAAAATCATTGTTTATATAGCATGTCAAGTTATTCCATCAAGGATTTAGAACAGGTTACGGGTATTAAAGCCCATACGATTCGTATTTGGGAGCAGCGGTATAATTTTTTACAACCATCGCGTACCGAAACCAATATACGTTCCTATAGTTCCGAAGAATTGAAGACCATCTTGAACGTTTCCTTATTAAATAAATATGGGTTTAAAATTTCCCATATTGATAAAATGTCGCCCGATCAAATAGAGGAAAAAATTCTTTCCTTGAACCAAATTGATGCGATTAGGGAAAGGGTAGTGAATGTATTAATTAAGGAAATGGTTTCCTTGAACATGCATGCTTTTGAAAAACAATTAGATTTATATTCTGGACAGAAAGGTGTTGACAAGACGATTACAGAAATTGTATTTCCATTTTTAGAAAGAGTGGGTATTTTATGGATGACCAATCATATAAATCCGGCACAGGAGCATTTGGCAACCAATCTATTAAGGCAAAAAATAATTTTAGGAATTGAAAGACTGCCTGCAGTTTCAGAGAATAATAAGAGCGTTATTTTATTTATGCCTGAAGGAGAATATCATGAAATTGGCTTGTTGTTTGTATACTTCTTATTAAAACAAGAAGGTATCTATGTTAATTATCTTGGAGCGAATGTTCCAATGAAAGACCTTGTTTATTTAACTGCCTTCAAGAAGCCTAACTATGTATTTTGCCATTTAACATCCCCGTCAAAAGTTTTTAAATTAGATCGTTTTATAACACAGATTGGTCAAGTGAGCAATACAACCCCCGTGATGCTATCAGGATTGTTCATGAAGGATTATAAAGGAAAACTGTCCGAGAATATAGCAGTCAAGAAAAGCCTAGCTGAAGTGATTCAACTTATTCAAACCATTTAATTCTATTTCCTTAGGATTTATTTTCTTAATTACTTTCATATAATTATATATCAGTTATATAAACATTATATAAATAATATATATAATGTTTATATTAATCTCTTTTTTAATTTTGTTTAATAATATTTTAAAAATATTAAACAAAATAACTGATTAGAATCATATTTTTGTTTAACTTTATGTATTAAATGTTAAACATAATAATATGTCAACCGCAGAATTTACACTCTTACTAACTGAAAATGCTGATTTTTTAAAGCCTTTTGCAATTAATTTGACGAAGGATCATGAATCTGCAAAGGATTTATTTCAGGATACTTTATTTAGGGCTTTGTCCAATAAGGATAAGTATAATGTAGGTACGAATATTAAGGCATGGTTATATACAATCATGCGTAATATTTTCATCAATGATTATCGTCGTAAAGCAAAGCAAGCCACAGTTTTGGATAATAGTCCGAATGATTTTTTGATTGATCAAACCAGGGTCAAGGTGTTAAATGATGGTATAACAAATTTGAATTTAAAGGAAGTAAATAAAATGATTTATGATCTACCAGATTTGTTTAGAACCCCATTTATTTTGTATTTTGAAGGCTATAAATACAATGAAATATCAGACGCGTTAAATGAACCTTTAGGTACCATTAAAAGCAGGATTCACTTTGCGCGAAAAATATTGAAACAAAAAATTGAGCGATATTAATAAATGAGTACACATTCCAATACAGCCTTAGTCATCGGTGCCGGTTTTGCTGGCTTGTCTGCTGCTTCTTTTTTAGCGAAAAAAGGTTGGGAAGTTACTGTCGTTGAAAAAAATGAAATGGCCGGTGGGCGTGCAAGAAAATTTGAAGAAGAAGGATTTACATTTGATATGGGGCCAAGTTGGTATTGGATGCCAGATGTATTTGAAAAATATTTTGGCTCTTTTGGAAAAAAAGTTTCCGATTTTTATGAATTACAAAGATTAGATCCTTCCTATCGTGTTTATTTTGAAAAAGCAACTTGGGATTTGCCTGCAAATTATGAGGCTTTGAAAAACTTGTTTGAATCCATTGAGCCCGGTGCGGCGAATGCCTTAGATTTATTTTTAGCAGAAGCAAAGTATAAATATGAAGTGGGTGTTGGTAAATTAGTTTATCAGCCAAGTATATCCATTACTGAGTTTATTGATTATGAATTAATTAAAGGGGTATTCAAGTTGGATGTTTTTCAGTCCATGAAAACACATATTGCCCGTTACTTTAAGCATCCTTATATTCAGTTTTTAATGGAGTTTCCTGTATTATTCTTAGGGGCCTTGCCCGAAAATACGCCAGCATTATATAGTTTAATGAATTATGCAGATATCAAGGGTGGTACTTGGTATCCTCAGAATGGTATGTATAGTATTGTTGAAGCGATGGTTAAAGTAGCTAAGTCATTGGGGGTGCAATTTAAATTAGGTGAGGAAGTAATGCAAATTGTGGTAGAAAATGGCATTGCAACAAAAGTTATTTCGAAAGTGAATGAAACCCAGATACAGGAAAATTATTCCTTTGATGTATTAATAGGTGCTGGTGATTATCATCACATTGAGACCAAGTTATTGGAAAAAAAATACCAAAGTTATTCCGAAAAATATTGGGACAGTAGGGTTTTGGCCCCAAGTTCGTTATTGTATTATGTAGGGTTAAATAAAAAATTGAAGGATGTTACCCATCATTCATTATTTTTTGATTCTGATTTTTCAGTGCATGGCAGTGAAATTTATAGTAACCCAATGTGGCCATCCAATCCGCTATTTTATGCGAGTGTGCCTTCTGTTACTGATCCTACAGTGGCTCCAGCTGGATGTGAAAACTTATTTTTACTAATTCCAATAGCTGCTGGTTTGGAAGGAGATACAGCGGACGTTCGGGAAAAGTATTTTAATCTAATTATTAAGCGATTAGAAAAAAAATGGGGTCAAACAATCACCGATGCTATTGTGTATAAGCGTTCCTACGCAGTAGCTGATTTTAAGGAAGATTATCACTCATTTAAAGGAAATGCATACGGATTAGCAAATACCTTACTTCAAACCGCATTTTTAAAGCCAAGTTGTAAAAGTAAAAAAGTAAAAAACTTATATTACACTGGTCAACTGACGGTCCCAGGGCCTGGCGTGCCGCCAAGTTTAATTAGTGGGGAAGTAGTGGCGAATTTGATATGCAAACAATTTAATAAACTATAACAATTATGTCAACTTTAAAATTGTATGATGAGGCAACTGCCTACAGTAGTAAGTTTACAACCTTAATGTATAGTTCAAGCTTCTCTTCTGCGATAAAGTTATTGCATAAGGATTTGAGACAACCTATATTCGATATATATGGTTTTGTGCGTTTTGCAGATGAAATTGTAGATACTTTTCATGATTATGATAAAGTTGCCCTATTGCAACAATTTAAATTGGATACCTATCAGGCTTTATCACAGGGTATTAGCATGAACCCTATTTTACATAGGTTTCAATTAACTTTTAATAAATATAAAATTGATACTGCGCTATTAGATGCATTTTTATTGAGTATGGAAATGGATTTATCTAAACAGCAGTATGATGATCAAACGTATAACACCTATATCTATGGAAGTGCTGAAGTGGTTGGTTTAATGTGTTTGTACATATTTTGTGAGGGCAATCAAGCGCAATTTGAAGAATTAAAGCCATCGGCACAAAGTTTGGGAGCTGCATTTCAAAAAGTGAATTTTTTAAGGGATATCAAGGCAGATTTTGAAGGTTTGGATAGAATGTATTTCCCTAATTGTGATTTTTCTAACTTTTCACAACCCGATAAAGATAAAATTGAGGAGGATATTCAAAATGATTTTTCTATTGCACTTGATGGCATTAAACACTTGCCATTAAAGGCGCGTTTTGGGGTGTATGTCGCTTTTAAATATTATTACTCTTTATTTAAAAAAATTAAAAAAGTACACCCGCATTCAATTTTGAAAACAAGAATTAGAATTCCTGATTATGGAAAAATCTTCATTCTAGCCAAGGCAAGTATTCGTAGTCAATTAAATTTATTTTAAAAATTCAAAAAGTGGAGCAAGTTATATTAGTAGATGTGGATGATTGTGAGATTGGCTTAATGGAAAAAATGGAAGCGCATAAGCAAGCTGTTTTACATCGCGCTTTTAGTGTTTTTTTATTTAATACACAGGGCAAAATGTTATTACAACAAAGGGCATTAACCAAGTATCATAGTGCTGGCTTATGGACGAACACTTGTTGTAGTCATCCACGACCAGGGGAGACACTGGAAAATGCGGTATCAAGAAGGTTGATGGAAGAGATGGGGATTACCGCAAAAGTTTCAAAAGCATTTGATTTCATATATCAGGCAGCATTGCCTGATCATTTAAACGAACACGAATTCGATCATGTTTTTATAGGAAATTTTGATGATGAAGTGCGTCCTAATCATTTAGAAGTAGCTAATTTTGTATATCAAAGTATGGAAGAGATTGCCGCCAACTTGCAATCACACCCTGAGAAATACACGGTATGGTTTAAAATTGCTTTTCCAAAAGTGGTCGAGTGGTATCAATCTAATTCTTCATTAAGTTAAAATATATTTTTATGAGTTTTTTATTTGTAATGTTATTGACATTTTTGGTAATGGAAGGAATTACTTGGTTAACACATAAGTATGTTATGCATGGATTTTTGTGGGTTTTACATGAGGATCATCACCAACCTACCGGCCATATATTTGAGAAAAATGACGCATTTTTTTTAATTTTTGCTATCCCAAGCATGCTATGTATATTTTTTGGGACATTTAAAAATATGCCATGGTTAGCGGGTTTAGGAACTGGGGTAGCGATGTATGGGTTTGCTTATTTTGTAGTTCATGAAGTGATCATTCACCAACGTATCAAATGGTTTACACGTTCTAATATACGTTATATTAAGGTATTACGTTGGGCACATAAAATGCATCACAAGCATTTAGACAAGCATGAAGGAGAAAGCTTTGGCATGTTATATGTATCAAAAAAATATTGGGATAAAGTGAAGCGCGACGAAGCAATACAAAATAATGGTTAAATATTTATGAGTAATGCAAATTCGCCGAACCCAGCTGCATTAACCTATGATTATATAATCGCAGGTGCCGGAGGTGCTGGCTTATCCTTGTTGCATTACCTACTAGATTCTCCTATTCTGTCAAATAAGCAAATTTTAGTAATTGATCAGTCATTGAATAAAACGAATGATCGAACCTGGTGTTTTTGGGAGACGGGTAATCATGAGTTTGAATCATTAGTGCATCATCGTTGGGAGGCAATTTCAATTCATTCGAAATCCTTTTCTAAAGAATTGCCCACATCCCCTTTTTCATACAAAATGATACAAGGGATAGATTTTTATAATTATGTAATGACTGCTGCTAAATTAAAACCAAATGTTCATTGGGTGGAAGCAGCAATTTCAAATATTACGGAAATTAATTTTCAGCAACCACAAAAGGAAGTTTTAATTGAATGGGGAGGTGGATCTGCCAAAGCAAAAATGGTATTTACAAGCATCCTTCCTTTTCAAATGAATAATTTAGCAAGTGCCAGTAAATATGATTCAAGAAATCAGTCAACTACTCATTTACCTTTTTTATGGCAACATTTCAAAGGAAGAACGGTCACTTTTAATCAGCCAGTCTTCGATCAAAAAGTGGCGAGGTTGATGGATTTTAATGTACCGCAACATGGCGCCACCGCATTTATGTATGTATTGCCTATCAACGAAAAGCAGGCTTTGGTGGAATATACCTTGTTCTCTGATCAAATTTTGGCAATTTCCGAGTATGATAAAGTATTAAATGAATATTTAGCCAAGCATTATCCTGATGATACTTACACAATTCAGCATGAGGAGATTGGGGCAATTCCAATGACCCAACAAATTTTTTCAAATTTTAAATCGCCTATATATGCTATTGGAGCATTAGGCTTAGCTATTAAAGCAAGTACTGGTTATGCTTTTCAGTTTATTCAGCAACAGTGTAAAAGTATTGTTGCGCAATTAGAACAAGGGTCAGCAATAAATACGAATGTTCATAACACGAGACATCGCTTTTATGATGCTGTTTTATTATATATTTTATATCATCACAAAATGGAAGGGGCGGAAATATTTAAACGAATATTTGCCAAAAATAATGCGGCTACTGTTTTTAAGTTCCTTTCCAATACGTCTACCCTATGGGAGGATATTCAAATAATGCGCTCCCTACCCACCCATATATTTTTACCTGCAGCGATTACTGTTTTGTGTCGGCGGGGATAGGGTTATACCTTTTTCGTTTTTATTTTACTAATTTTGCGCTATGGCCTTGTAGTATAACGGATAGTACATGAGTTTCCGAAACTCCAAATCCAAGTTCGATCCTTGGCGAGGCCACAAATCCTTTCAACGAAGTTGAAAGGATTTTTTATTAAAGAGTAAATCAAGCTTGCTTGAATTTACGATGAAATAAAAAATCCCAACAGTACCGAGCATCGGGACTGTTGAAAAGGTTTGGGTTAGTCCAGTACGGGAAGTAGACAGCCGAACGAAGTGAGTGCTGGCAGTCTTGGCGAAAGAAGAAAGAATAAAGATTTGAGTAAATCAAGCTTGCTTGAATTTTTTATTAAAGCGGATATATG
>JBIIRW010000117.1:0-3344 GCA_044341385.1 Sediminibacterium sp.
AAAAACTATCTCTAAACTGCTGAAATTCGATACCAATTCCTTTTAAGTTGGCTGCCAATTGTTCATTCACATCTACCAAATCCGCGGGTGGAATATATACAGAATGGGGATCCAATTGGCTTAAATAATAATCAGCTAATTTAATACTTGCACTATCATTTTTCAGGGAATCAACATATTTTGATTGCACAATTTGGATCAATTCCAAAATCGGATCCTGCTTTGCAGTGAATAAACCCCTAGTAGATAAATCTCCCTTCACAAACACCCCAATCACAATACCGACAATAATCATTAGGGCATATGAAATGGGGGTAAACCAATTTGTATTATTCTGTTGCATGTGCATTTTATTGACTACAAAATTACATTATTTAATGTTTAAAATGGACTTAATACTCTTGCGTATCCACTAATTTGTGTTAATTTCACTGCTAATTGGCAGTTATGAAAAATTATATAATAGCAGATAGTGGTGCAACAAAATGTCAATGGACGATTGTTCAAAACAATAAAAAACAATCCATTAGTACGATAGGCATTAGCCCCTACTTTTTATCCACGGATGAAATTGCTGCAATTTTAGTGAAAGCCTTTTCAAAAAAGATCAATGTTGAAAAAATAAATGCCATTTACTTTTATGGTACAGGATTAAGCAATCCAGACAATGTTAAAAGTTTAAAAAAAGCACTGAAATTAGTTTTCAAAAACGCAACCCTTGATATCCAAACTGATTTAGTAGCCGCCGCGCGGGCCACTTGTCAAAAAAACAAAGGCATTGCTTGTATTTTAGGAACAGGATCAAATACAGGGTATTATAACGGAAAGATTATTGCTAAAAACAGCCCTGGCCTTGGCTATGTTTTAGGAGATGAAGGCAGCGGCGCCTACTTGGGAAAAAAAGTGTTACAATATTTTTTATACAAAACTTTTGACGAAGAATTAATGCTTTGTTTTGAAAAAAAGTACAATTTAAATCGTTCTGAAATTTTAAATAAAATTTATCAAGAGCCCTTACCCAATAAATATTTGGCTTCTTTTGCCATTTTCTTAAGCGAGCATCGTGGACACTATATGATTGAAAATATTATTGAAGATGGGTTAAATGATTTCTTCTATACCCATTTAAATAAATTAAATGAGTCCTGGTTACACCCTATTCATTTCACAGGCAGTGTCGCCTATGCTTTTAGAGATGTTATTAAACAACTCGCATTGGTTTATGAAATGGAATTAGGTAAAATCACCAAATCCCCCATGGAAGGATTAATCGCTTATCACAAAAACAACAAATAGTTGTAGTAGCATGCACGAAATTGAGCCCTATTTTCAATGGCGCCATTTATATATCGCCGACGAAGATCCCAAATCTATATTTTTTGGTCAAACTTATAGCGAGTTTGAATTTTCACAAACAGTTTACAATTATTATATACATCCACAATGGGATACATTTGGAAGTAAAAATTTATACTTAAAAATACTCTTTGTCGCTTACGAGTCTAACTTCGCCATTATTGAACTTATTGGAGAATGGAATGATGCAATTGAAAATGATATCATGCTTTTAAAGCGTGAAGTACTGGACTCATTAATGTCCTATGGCATTAATAAATTTATTTTAATTGGTGAATATGTATACAATTTTCACAATGGGGACCGTGATTATTACGAGGAATGGTATGAAGAATTAGCGGACAACGAAGGCTGGGCTGTTATGGTCAACTTGCACCCTGCTGCACAATATGATTTTTTACAAAAAAAATTAAATAGGTATATTGAATTGATGGAAATTACCGCTTGGAGAACTTATAAACCTGATGACTTTTTTCAACTTATCGACGATAAGATTAGTAACAGACTTAGATAGTGTAATTAAAATTGTATTTCGCTATTTTACAAAAAATGGGGATCCTAACTATTATATTTTTTAATAAACTAAGTCCTCATAAGCGCCCTGCAATTCTCGATAAGCATGGTCATCCTTTGCCAACTTAGCCGCTGCCATCCCTTTTTCATACCAAACAATTGCCTCCTTTTTATCCCCTAATTTTTCCAAACATTTGGCCAAATGGTAGTAGGAACCTACATAATCCGGCGACTCGGTGAGTATGGCGATAAACAAATCCCTCGCTTTAAGTTCCTCCCCAACTTTAAGGTATTCAAGGGCCAAAGCATGCCTTAAGAAATTATCCTTGGGTTGTTGTTTAAGAAATTCATTAATTTTTTCAATTCGATTCATCCGAACTCATTTTAGTGCATAGTTGGTAAAAAAACTATCTTATATTTGCATTAGTTGCATAAACAACCAAAATCAAATTTTAGACCATGAACATTTTAGTTTGTATCAGTAAAACACCCGACACCACTGCTAAAATTGCGTTCACCGAAGGTAATACAAAGTTCGATGAAAATGGCGTTCAGTGGATCATTAACCCCTACGACGAATGGTACTCATTAGTGAGGGCAATAGAATTAAAAGAAAAGGATCCAACCACCAACATTCATTTAATTACTGTTGGCGGACCCGAGGCCGAACCAATTATTAGAAAAGCATTAGCATTAGGCGGCGACGAGGCCATCCGTGTAAATAGCAATAGTAATGACTCCTATGTGATCGCACAACAAATTGCAGCGATTGCAAAACAAGGATCCTATGATTTAATCATGACCGGAAAAGAAACCATTGATTATAATAGTGCATGTATAGGATCCATGCTTTCTGCAATATTGGATCTTCCGTTTGTTTCACTAGCCAATCATTTAGAAGTAAATGGCAATAATGCTACCATTCAACGCGAAATTGAAGGCGGGGAAGAAACTAATGAAGTAATACTTCCTATGATTATTAGTTGTCAAAAAGGAATGGCCGAACAAAGAATCCCCAATATGCGTGGTATTATGGCGGCAAGAACAAAGCCATTAAAAGTGGTTGACCCTGTAGCAACGAATGCGCATACCAGCATCAAGGAATTTAGTTTACCACCAACAAAAACGGGTGTTAAATTAATTGCACCTGACCAAATGGACGAATTAGTTAAGTTATTAAAAGAGGAAGCAAAAGTTATTTAATAAAATCATTGATAATTATTCATCTTCCGATTTGCAAAACAGCGTTTAAAATAAAAAGTTATGGTACTAATATATATAGATCATTCAGAAAAAGAAATAAAAAAATCATCCTATGAAGCAATCTCCTATGGTGCCGCCATTGCAAAGCAATTAGGTTGCAGTGCAGAAGCATTACTATTAGGAACTGTCAATGATGATTTAACTGCACTCGGAAAATTGGGGGCAAGTAAAGTGCATCAATTGAACAATGAAAGTTTAAATAATTTTGACGC
>JBIIRW010000118.1:0-3329 GCA_044341385.1 Sediminibacterium sp.
TTCGTGTAATAAAAAAACCGCCCCGATAAATCGGGACGGCTTCTTATTTCTTTGGTTGCCTGACCTGGATTCGAACCAAGACAAACTGCACCAAAAACAGTTGTGCTACCGTTACACCATCAGGCAATCCTATTCCATTCTGAGAATGGAGTGCAAAAATAGGGGTCAGCGTAAAATTTTCCAAATATTTATGTGTTTTAGGCCCATTATTATCAATTTGACTTAACTTAACTAGCTAAATCCATTTTCAATATAAAAATTTTAAGTTATGGGATACAAATTGCTACTGTTGACCGCCTTTATTGCCTGTTTATTTTTGCTTTCATTTAGGACGGATAAAAAGAAAAGAATTGTGTTTTTTGGCGATTCTATTACACAAGCTGCAGTTAAAAAAGGAGGCTTTATTGATTTAATGCAAACCATGCTTCAACAAAAAGGCATTGATCAAAATTTTGAATTGATTGGTGCTGGCATTGGCGGTAATAAAATCTATGATTTGTATTTGCGGATCGAAAATGATGTTTTAGTTAAAAAGCCAGATGTGGTTGTTGTGTATATTGGTGTAAATGATGTTTGGCATAAAGCAAGTTCAGGCACAGGCACTGATTTTGATAAATTTGGTAAGTTTTATGATGCTGTGATAAAAAAGATTCAAAATCAAGGCGCTAAAGTTATTTTAGTAACACCAGCAGCGATAGGAGAGAAACATGATTATAGCAATACGCAGGATGGGGACTTAAATTCATATAGTAACTGGATTCGTCAATATGCGGCTACCAACAACATTGTATTAGTTGATTTAAGAAAAATATTTCATGATTATAGCGTAGCGAACAATCCCAATAATGTTGCCAAAGGTATTTTGACAACAGATGGGGTGCACTTAAACGAAAAAGGGGATGCCTTAGTAGCGGAAGAATTATGGAAAGTACTTCAATAAACCAATAAAATTTTCCTGTAGCATTTGAGTAGTATAATGTAGCAGGTTTATTTGGATCATCATATTATAACAAAGGGTCCCTCCGAGCAATCGGAGGGACCCTTTGTTTAACTGCAAACTATTTTGAAATTCTTTATTAAGATGCTTTTATAAAGTAGTAATTCTTTTTACCTTTTTGGATAAGCAAATATTTACCTTGTAATAAATGGGTGGTATTCACCACAGTAAAATCGGTACTAATTTTTTCCTTATTAATACTCAAACCGCCAGCCTGCCACATTTTACGGGCTTCGCCTTTGCTAGGGAATATTTGGGTGTCCGCTAATAAACTCACAAAATCGTATCCTTCTGAAAGTTGTGCTAATGTGATATTTGCAGTTGGAACGCCTTCCATGACTTGTAATAATTGATCTTCATTTAAGGATTGTAAAACCTCGGTGGTTGCGTTTCCAAATAAAATTTCAGTGGCGCGAATGGCAAAAGCCAAATCATCTGCACTATGCACTAGGGTCGTTAATTCAGCTGCTAATCTTTTTTGTAAAATTCTTAATTGCGGGGCTTGATCGTGTTCGGTTAATAATTGCTCAATGGTTTCCATAGGAAGTAAAGTGAAAATCTTGATCCACTTTTTTGCATCTTCATCACTTGCGTTTAACCAAAATTGATAAAATTGGTAAGGAGAGGTTTTATTTGCATCTAACCATACATTTCCTTTTTCTGTTTTACCAAATTTGCCACCATCAGCTTTTGTAATTAATGGGCAGGTAAATGCAAATGCTTCTCCACCCATTTTGCGGCGTATAATTTCAGTACCTGTAGTAATATTACCCCACTGGTCACTGCCACCCATTTGCACTTTACAATTTTTATTTTTATACAACCAATAAAAATCATAGCCCTGCACTAACTGGTAAGTAAATTCAGTAAAGCTCATGCCGGTATCACCTTCAATTCTTTTTTTAACACTGTCCTTCGCCATCATGTAGTTCACCGTAATATGCTTTCCTACTTCTCTTATAAAATCTAAAAAACTAAAATCTTTAAACCAATCATAGTTGTTGACCATTTCTGCAGCATTCGGCATGCTTGGGTCAAAGTTTAAAAAATGGGCAAGTTGTTTTTTAACACCCGCTAAATTAAATTGTAAAGTTTCTTCACTCAATAAATTTCTTTCTTCACTTTTGCCACTTGGGTCACCCACCATTCCTGTTGCGCCTCCGACTAATGCATAAGGTTTATGTCCGGCTCTTTGTAAATGCATTAATAATAAGATGGGTACCAAACTACCTATATGCAAGCTGTCTGACGTGGGGTCAAAGCCAATATATCCTGAAACAGTTTCCTTTTCGAAAAGTTCCTCAGTCCCAGGCATTATATCTTGAATCATTCCTCTCCAACGTAATTCTTGTATTAAGGTCATAGTTTATACTTTAGGCAAAAATAACTACTAAAAAGCAATATTTTTGCATCATGAACCCAACAACACCCACAATCGGGGAAGGAACCCGAATTTTACACTTTTTAGTGGATACCATTTTGATCACTATTTTAACCTATGCAATATATAGCTGGTACAATTTTCAAGTGATGTATTGGAACTATACACCGGTACAATTTGGGTATTTCTTTTTTGGGGTCACCTGGGGTTATTCCTTTTTATTTGAATGGATTTTTTTACAAACCCCAGCCAAGATGATGACTGGAACCAAGGTAATTTCCACGAATGGCAAGCGCCCGAATATTGGACAATTTTTTATTAGAGCTACGATACGCACTACCATTATTTCCATGTTTGGTTTAGCATGGAACGACCAGCCCTTGCATGATACTTTTTCTAAAACGATATTAGTAAAAAAGTCAAAATAAATTCATTCCTTAATTCGCAACTTTAATGTAGTGCACGAAATGTACATTTGTAAAATTTTTTAAATGGCTAAAATTGGAATAAATATTGCTACTGGTAGCTTACAACAATCCGAGATTATTGTGGGGATTGATTTAGGCACGACCAATAGTTTGGTGGCCATTATACATCCTGATACAAAATTACCCACTGCATTAAAGGAATTTGATGGCAGTAGCATTGTGCCAAGCGTGGTGCATTTTGATGCCTTTGGCAATGTAGAAGTAGGTGAAAATGCGAAACCTTTTTTAGAATCTGATCCTCAAAATACCATCTTTAGTGCAAAGCGTTTAATGGGAAAAAGTCATCATGACATTCGGGAGCACCAGGATTTTTTTGCGTACAAAATTATTGATGATAATAGAGATAGTTTGGTAAAAGTGCAAGTGGGAAATACTTTTTATTCGCCCATTGATTTGTCTTCTTATATTTTAGCAGAATTAAAAAAACGTGCCGAACATATTTTAAAAACACCGGTAACGAAAG
>JBIIRW010000119.1:0-3302 GCA_044341385.1 Sediminibacterium sp.
ACCTAAACATTTGTGAATCATTTGTTTAGGTTTTTTATTTATATTAACACTTCAAGCTGGCCTATAAAAAATCCCGAAGGCTTATTAAGCGATCGGGATGAATAAAACTTATGATTTAAGCGCAAAAACTAAAACAACTAGTTCATCGTGCGCTTCATATTGGTAATTTGGTCCTGTAAATTATTAACCACGCCGGCTAATTGATCTACATTCCACATGGGCTGCGCCCCTGCTTTTTGGATAATATAAACAGCCTTCCATATCTCTACTATATCTTGTGTATTTACTTGATATGGCTCATACAATGGATTGTCACTCAATAAGGTAAGTCGTTCAGTAACATCTTCATTGGTGATTACTCTTTTGTATACCACACCATCTGAATTTGAGACTACGATATAGGTATTACTGTTCTTTACTTCCTTCATATTGTCCACTTTTTCACCCACAATTACACTTCCACTTGGGGTGGGAAGCATACTGTCCCCGATGATTTCAAACGCACGGTAATCACCAGGCGCTAACATCGGTAATGTGAATGTATTTAGCTCATCCAAGAACTCTGGATCAGCATAACCTGCCAAATAACCCGCTGCAGCCTTAACAGGCACAAAGGGAACAATGGGTGCTAAACTGATGGACTTATCGGACTTCATCGAGCGACGACGCTCTAAATAGCTATTATTCGAACCTGATGACAATCCCCCTGTTTCAGATAAATCCTGAAACAAGAATTGCTCTAAACTGATATTAAATTTAGCACAGATTACTTCCTGCACATCCAACCTTGGTTCGGCGCGCTCCTCCTCATAAGCCCCTACTAAGGATCGCTTAATTTGAAGTTGATTGGCCATTTCCTCTTGTGTCCATTCGCGCTGCTTTCTGATGTATTTTAAATTTTTTCCTGCGTATGACATAACTAATGATTTTAGTGCAATTTACTAATATATTTAGTATTTCCAAATATTTTTAGCAATTTTTTAAAAATATTTTCGTTGCGCACTTACCGCCTGCTTCGTTCATTTATAATTTTTGTGACAAGGGCCTTGCTTAGTAACTTGCAGTATGGCAAAAGCAAAAGTGGAAAAACCGGTGATACTCATCACCAACGATGACAGTATTAGTGCACAAGGGATAAAGGCATTAGTGGAGGCAGTGAAGGATTTAGGTAAAGTAATAGTGGTTGCCCCCGATAAACCACAAAGCGGAATGGGACATGCCATCACCCTTGGACAACATTTAAGATTACAAAAAGCACATATTGTAGACGGCGTTGAAGCCTACACTTGTAGCGGAACACCCGTGGATTGCGTAAAATTAGCAGTAGATAAAGTTTTACACCGTAAGCCATCCATTTGTTTGAGCGGGATCAATCATGGCGCTAACCATTCGATTAATGTCATTTATTCTGGTACCATGTCGGCGGCATTGGAGGCTTCTATTGAAAGTATCCCAAGTATTGGATTTAGCTTATTGGACCTAAGTAATGAGGCCGATTTTACCGCAGCACAACATTATGCACGCATTATAGTGAAGCAATTATTAGCCGATAAAAATTTAGATAAGCACCTTTGCTTAAATGTAAATATCCCGAATATGGCAACCCATTTAATTAAGGGGATTAAAATTTGCAAACAGTCCTATGCAAAGTATGATGAAAAATTTATTGAGCGTACCGACCCGCATGGTAAAAAATATTATTGGTTGACGGGCGAGTTTGTCAACTTTGATAAGTCAAAGGATACGGATGTATGGGCGTTGAAAAATAATTATGTCAGTGTGGTTCCTGTGCAATTTGACTTAACCAATCATTTACTCAAGGAAAAACTAAGTAAAAAATGGAAATGGTAAAGGACAATTATATATTAGGCGTGGTGCTTGGACTCCTGCTCCCATTTTTAGGGTTTTACCTTTTTTATGAATGGAAGTTCAGCGTATTCTCCTTTTCGGAATTTGGTGATTTACTCATTCAACAAAAATCAGTTCTGTCGGCAATGATTAGTGTATCCTTATTATTGAATGGAGGCGTACTCACTTACTTTTTTCAGAAACAGGCAGATAAAACTGCGAAGGGAATATTTTTCACCACTTGTATTTATGCAATTGCTGCAATTGCATGTAAATGGTTTTTATAAATGCGATATTATATCATAGCAGGCGAAGCCAGCGGCGATTTACATGGATCTAATTTGATCAAATCCATCATAGCAAAGGATGCAGCTGCTGTTATCCAATGTTGGGGTGGTGATTTAATGCAAGCCGCTGGTGGAAACGTGGTAAAGCATTACCGCTCATTGGCCTTTATGGGACTAGTGGAAGTGTTGATGAATTTACCCACCATCCTAAAGAATATAAATTTTTGCAAACAAGATATTTCGAATTTTCAACCCGATGTTTTAATCTGTATTGATTACCCTGGTTTTAATTTACGCATTGCCAAATGGGCTAAGCAAAAAGGGTTAAAAGTAATTTATTTTATTGCACCACAGGTTTGGGCTTGGAAGGAAAACAGGGTCCCTGCCATGCGTGCAAGTATAGATCGCTTATTATGTATCCTCCCTTTTGAAAAAAAATATTTTAAGGACCGTTGGAATTGGGACGTAGATTATGTGGGACATCCTTTAATGCAAGTGCTTGCCTCACAAGTGAATTTACCCCACCCTTTGCCCCAATTAAATGGGCAAGCGGTGATTGCATTATTACCTGGAAGTAGAAAGCAAGAAATTGAAAAGATGCTACCCATGATGTTATCGGCTGCTGCACATTTTCCTAATGAACATTTTGCAGTGGCACAAGCCCCAGGATTAGCGGATGATTGGTTCAACGCATTGATGCCTAATTTATCCAATGTCCATATTGTTAAAAATAATACCTACGCTATTTTAAACCATAGCAAAGCAGCACTGGTCACCAGCGGAACGGCGACACTTGAAACTGCATTATTAAATGTACCCGAAGTAGTTTGTTATAAAGGCAACCGCATTACATTGATGCTCGCCAAAAGGTTTGTGAAAATTAAATTCATTGCCTTGGTGAATTTAATTATGGACAAAGAAGTGGTGAAGGAATTGATTCAGGAAAATTTGACCACTAAAAACCTAGTAGCGGAATTGAATACATTGTTAACCGACACTAACGCGCAGTCTCAAATTAAAAACGACTATACTACTTTAAAAAATATATTAACGACTGGGCACAATGCCAGTGAAGTAGCTGCGCAAATTATAATGGATGAGCTTAAATAAGTTTTATTTAAACAGGGGCAAAATCACAAATCGAAATAACATTACTAGTAATCCGAT
>JBIIRW010000055.1:0-11329 GCA_044341385.1 Sediminibacterium sp.
GTAAGTTTGATTGCTAATTTGCCATGTATTCAAATTTCAAGTGATGGATTCACGGTTAGTTCCACAATGCAGAAGGTGCGGGCGATACCTTATTATGCTTGGAGTAATCGAGGAAACAATGCGATGCAGGTTTGGTTGCCAAGTAGCATTAAGGATTTTAAAGTAAACAACTAATTTTTACTTTTGGGACTAATGTTTTAAGGTATTCATTGGAATTACCAAAATCGGCTTGGTTGCATGTCGAATGATGTATTCCGCAGTACTTCCCATAAATACATGTGATATACCCGTACGACCATGTGTTCCCATCACTAAGTAATTTACATTCTCAGTATTTGCTTTTTCGATGATATCCGTTTTAGCGTTTCCTTTTTCAACATAAATGTCAATTTCTAAATTTTTATTTCGAAATTTTATTTTTTCAAGCTCTTGAATAGTATATTCAATTTGATTATTATAAATCTCATCCCACTGGATGGGCGAGGTAGCCAGATCAGGTTGTATATAGTTTACATATGTATTTACAATGGACGCTAAGATTACTTTAGCATTTATCAATTGTGCCAATTCAAGACCCTTTTTAATGACATATAAATAGTCGTCATCTAAATCAATGGCAATAAGTATTTTGTTTTTCATAATTGCTTTTTTAATTATTTTTAAATGATTGTTTAAAATAGCCAAACATCTATACGAATATATAATTTAGCAAACGACTTCAAGGTGACTTGAGTCATGCGGGCATATGATATTAATTAGCATAAAAAAAGTCCAGCTAGATATCTAGCTGGACTTAAGAATAAATAGCATACTACTTATTCAATTCTATATAATAACCAAATTATTGGTTAGGCGCACGGCCGCCACCTGGTCTTTGTTGCGACATGGCTTCAATTACTTTCTTTGCGATATCAGCAGGTAATGCTTTTTCTAGTCTTTTGTTTCTTTCGTCATTAATTTCTTTCATTTTTTCTGCTCTAGCATCTTGGTCTAAATCTCTTAATGCCATCATTTTTGGACGAAAGTCGTTAGTTATTGCAATAACAGAATCTACTTGCACATCGTTACATCCTAATGCCTTGTATCTTTCTTTCATCATTGCAGCTCTTGCAGCAGGATCTTGTTGTCCACCACCACCGCCTTGTGCGCTTGCTGATATACTTGACAAACAAATTAAAACGGTTAAAATTCCTAATACGCTTTTCATAATATTAATATTTTGGTTAGCTAAATCTAGTTTAAAAACTATTTATTTCACAATTAGTGTTGACTTATTATTTTTTTTATTTGAATGTATCTTATTATTTATAATTAAGTGCAAATGAGTAGTTTATATATTTACTTTGTGATTATTCAAAGGTAAATGTAGGCATATCTAATCTTACGCCACCTTGTAGTGCGGATTCATGTGCTAATATCCCAACACATGTAATGTTCGCAGATTGTTTCGCATTGGGGAAAGGGGATCTATTTTCATTTAAGGCATTCAAAAACTCATTTACCAAATGAGGGTGTGATCCACCATGACCTGATCCTTGTATGAAGGATAAGTGTTGGTTACTTTCTGAATCATAAACACCTTGCATAGTGAAAGATTGTATTTCCTTTGGCAATAAATGGGCATAATCAGGTACTGAAACTCTTGAAGGAGTTTCGCCTGTATGTATCACTGGTTGTTCATGTTCAACTAACGACCACTCAAAACTTTTTTTAGAACCATACACATCAAAGCTTTCTCTGTATTGTCTGGCCGTATTAAACAAGGAGCGGGTTACTTCACCAGCCACATCTGAATTTCTAAATTGTATATGACAACTTTCAACCGCATAAGGGGAGTTGTATTTTGGAATTAAATTTTCATCAATTCTTCCAGAACCTACACAGGAAACATGACTTGCTTCCTTGCCAATCAATCCGACAATTGGACCTACGCAGTGGGTTGCGTAATGCATAGGAGGCAAGCCTTCCCAATAGCCTGGCCATCCTGCCATTTCTTGTTGGTGAGAGGCCCTTACAAATTGAATTTTTCCTAATTCACCCTTGTCGAACTTTTCTTTTACAAACAGATACTCGCGACTATACACAACCGTCTCCATCATCATATAAGTTTTACCACTTTTTTGAACTGCTTCGCAAATCAAACGGCATTCTTCCACCGTTGTTGCCATTGGTACCGTACATGCAACATGTTTGCCTGCATTTAATGCTTTGATGGTTTGTTCTGCATGACTTTGAATGGGTGTATTAATGTGAACTGCATCCACATTTGGATCCTTTAATAGCTCATCAAAGTTGGAATATCTTTTTTCAATGTTAAAAGCATCTCCAATCGCATTTAATTTAGCTTCGTCTCTTTGACAAATGGCATACATATTTGCCAGTGGATGCTTTTGATAAATAGGGATAAATTCTGCACCAAATCCTAAGCCAACAATAGCAATATTTATTTTTTTCATAGTTAATTTATTTTGCAATTACTTTCATTACCCCATTCATAATTCTCCAGTGACCAGGGAAGGAGCATATATAAGGGTAGTCGCCAACATTGTCAGGAACATTAATGGTCATTGAAAATGTTTTTTGTGGATTCACTAATGGGGTAGCGTGAAGTACTTCATACATTTTAGGAACGTAATTTAATTCAGCGCCATTGGGATCCATTGCAATTTTATCAGCGGCTGCGCCCACTCTTTCTTTTGAACCTGGTCTTAATATTAATAAGTTGTGTTGCATGTAGTCCACATTGATAAAATTAATTTTTATGGTACTGCCTGCTTTTACAGTAAATTCAGTTAAATCATATTTCATTTGATTTTTAATCACTGAAATATTAATGGTTTGGTCAATGATCGTAGTTACTGCATTTTTTTCTTTGCTCATTTTAATATGTGCCCCTCTTGCGGATCTTAATGCAAGATTAATCCACTTATCATCTGTATTTTCTTTAACCAATAACATTTTATTCAAAATTGTATATGCTTCGGTAGATGGTTTCATGTCGGCAATGGCAATAACAGCAGCAAGACGAACTCTGAAATCAACGTCCACAAAAACTTTTGCATTCTGATATGCTTTTAATGCGGTTGGTGATTCTTTAAGTACTTCTACCGCAGCCTTACGTACACCGCCAGAAGGGTTGCTTAATGCTTTTGTTGCAGCGGATATAGCATTTACATTATTTTTTAATAAGCCTAAACCATGTAAAGTCCATAATGCATGAATCGCTGGGGCATTCACACCCGCGGCGTCCACTTTATTCGTATTGATAATATTAATTAAATCTGGCACAACCGATAGATCTTTATTTTCAACCAATAAACGCTGTGCAGTGGTTCTCCAAAACATATTATTGTTACGTAATGCTTTTACTAATCCTGCCTTGTCATTTTTATCTAAACTAATGGGGGCATTTATAGCGCCATCCTTATATACCAGACGATAAATACGACCACGCTCATGATCACGCAATGGGTTAATATGTGCATTTCCTTTACCATTATCAAAACCCTTTGGGGTAGGGTTGTGTTGGATAATAAAATCATACCAATCAGTAATCCAAACATTGCCATCAGGACCCACTTCAGATTGTATTGGGCCAAACCATTCATCAGCGCTGGCTACTAAATTCCAACCATCACCTTTTTCTTTAAATCCAGATCCAACTTGTTCAATAAAATTTTTATGAATTAATCTTCCAGTGGGTTCGCAAACCAATGCTACTTTATTCCAAAATTCTGATGGATAATTTCTGGCAGTGTAAATACTTTGTCCAGCAGCTGCAGTAAATCCACCAAATACATCCACCTGTCTTAAATTTTTGGTTACCACATGCATCGCATAGTGGGCATCTATTTTTTCCGTACCTAATTTTTCAGGGTACCCGTTTTTTAATACTCTTTTCGGAACACCAAAAAATACACTATGGGTATTATTTGCAGTAGATGCGAATACATCAAATTCTTCCGTAAAACCTAGGCCCCAGGTGTTATTAGTAGTGCCTCCTAAAAATTCAATATCATTTACTTTTTTAGTAGTCGGCTTGAAACTATAAATACCCATGCTGAATTCTGTAGTATCTTTTCCTTTGGCATTGACAAATCCGGAATATCCAACGGTACCCCATAATTTATTGTCTAGCCCGTATCTCAAATTGGAGGGGCCAGCATGTGTATCTGAAATACCCCAACCTGACAAAATGGTATCTTTTATATTCGCTTTATCATCGCCATCGGTATCCTTTAAAAATAAAAAGTAAGGTGCTTGTGCAACCACAATTCCACCATCTGAAAAAGTAAAGCTGGTAGGAATGTTTAATTTATCTGCGAATATGGTTGATTTATCTGCTTTACCATCATGGTCAGTATCTTCTAGGATCACAATTTTGTCCTGACCACCTTCCTTGTTTTCTCTTACTTCATTGGGATAATCCACGGTTTCAATGGCCCATAAACGTCCTTTCTCATCCCAATTAATATAAATAGGGTTGATGATTAATGGTTCAGATGCAAAAAGTTGCAAATCAAATCCAACAGGGATTTGTATTAAGGATTGCGATTGGGCTGGGGTTAATGCACCTTGGTATTTGGGTACAGGATTCCTTTTTTCATAATTAGGAATAATTGCCTCTGTGTAAGTGGGTGTAGCAATTGTGTATGCTTTTAAACTAGCGATTGCATTATCGTTCACCGCCCATAAAATACCATTTTCAACTAATTGTAAAAATTGTGGATTATTAAAAGTAATGTCATCGTGTCCATAGGCCGTATAAAACACTTTGCCTTTCCCTACATTTTGGATCCAAGTGTAGGGTTCTTTTCTATTGCCGTCTTTTCTTTCAGTAAGTACAGTAATATTTTTACTTAAAAGCGTATGTGTATATGTCTCATCCTTGGTATAGAAAGGGGTAATATTTTTAATCAATGGATGATTATAATCTTTAAAAACGGAAGGGAAGGAGTCATAGCCATGTTCTTTAAATTGGCCGCCAATTAATTCAACAACTTCTGGGTTATTTCTAAAACAATAGGAGGCGCAATGAATTGGAATAAATCCTTTTCCATTTTTTACAAAGTTCAATAAGGCACTTGCATGACTTGCGCTTATGGTATCGTAATTAGCATAAAGTATTAGACCATCGTATGGGTTAAGCGTCTTTTCATTTAAATCATTAATATTGTTGGTGTAAGTAATATTAATTCCTTTTTTAAAATACTCTTTAGACATAATGCTTGCTAAAACATCAGAATTATGATGTTTGCTATTATGTCCTAAAAATAACAACTCTAATTTCTTAGGTGTTTGCGCATGTAATTGGGTAAATGAAAAAGCTATAAAAAATATAGCGTATGTCTTCTTAACAAGTTGGTTCATTGCATTTGGTTTTAGCATCGTAAGTTTTAAAATAATGCCAATATTATATTGGAATATTTTGAACTATTAAGATATTAAAAAAATCAATACAATTTATATTTATTAGACCAAAGGGAGCTTTGGTCTAATGCCCTGATTATTAAATTATTATAATAATGTAAAATGGCCTATTTCTCAGTCTACATTTTGTTGATTAAATGTCCAAGGATATCTTTAAATGAGAAGCCTTCGGTTAATTTTTCTTTATTTAACTTTTTATTTTCTACCAAAGCCCATAGAATAAATTCTTTCATAAAGTAGATATCTTCTTTAATGGTATCTGGCGCATATTTTTTAATAAGGGCATCTAATGGCTTTACTTCATCAAGCACTTTGTTATACTGCTTTTCGTCAAAATCCTCATATAATTCAAAGCCCCCTTCTGCAATAAACCAATCTAATAAGTCGGAATAAGCATTACGTTCATTTTGCTTTTCAATTTTACTTATTTTAGGGAATTGATTTTTAAATAGGGAGTTAATTGCTTTTTCAATTAAATGGGTGGCAATCACTTCTGCGCCTTCTTGTTCTCCTTCATAAACCAATTCAATTTTTCCTGTGATGGCAGGAATAATGCCCATAAAATCAGATAAGCGCACGCTCGTTTTTTTCAACCCATTTTTCAAACATCTTCTTTCAGCGGCACTGATTAAATTTTCCATAGCGCTTATGGTCATCCTTGCACTTACGCCACTTTTAGCATCTATGTATTCGCTTTCCCTTGCTTCAAAGCTGATCTGTTCAATAATGTCCTTAGCCAAATTCGGAACATATATTATTTCTTTTTGGGTTGGATTTAATTTAGCTTCCTGCTCCGTTATTTTTTTAGCTACTGAAATATTTTTTGGATAGTGTGTTAATATTTGTGATCCGATTCTGTCTTTTAATGGAGTTACAATACTACCACGATTGGTGTAATCCTCTGGATTAGCGGTGAAAATGAATTGGATGTCTAAATTCATTCTAAGTTTAAAGCCCCTAATTTGAATATCACCTTCTTGTAAAATATTAAATAAGGCCACTTGAATTCTGGCTTGTAAATCAGGAAGCTCATTAATAACAAATATGCTTCTGTTTGCTCTAGGAATCATACCAAAATGTATCACGCGTTCGTCAGCGTAGGACAATTTTAGGTTAGCTGCTTTTATTGGATCCACATCTCCAATGATATCTGCAATGGTAACATCAGGCGTTGCTAATTTTTCAAAGAAACGTTCATCACGATGCAACCATGCAATAGGAGTAGCATCGCCTTTTTCATGAATGGTATCTTTTGCAAATCTTGATATTGGATGTAATGGGTCGTCGTTAATTTCTGAACCTGCAACAAACGGAATGTATTCATCCAATAATTGAATCATCAATCGAGCTAGTTTCGTTTTTGCTTGACCTCTTAATCCCAATAAATTAATATTGTGTTTTGATAAAATGGCTCTTTCTAATTCAGGAATCACTGTTTCCTCAAAACCATGAATTCCTTCAAATGCAGGTACACCTTCTTTTATTTTTAAAATAAGGTTATCTCTTAGTTCGTCTTTGATGCTTTTGCTTTGGTAACCTTGTTTTTTTAAATCCCCTAAGGTTTTAATTTTTTCAATTTTCATAAGTATGCGGTTAAGCTATTTATTTAAGTTTCTTTTTTCTATTGGTTTCGTAATCTTCAAATATCATTTCTCCTAATCCTTTAAGCCCGGTATAAAATGCTTTGCCTTGATTTGCTTCTGTAAATGCATTCACAAATTTTTGCAAATAAGGATCTTGTGCAATCATAAAGGTGGTGATAGGTATATGCAGTTTCCGTGCCATTTTTGCTTGGTTGTAACACTTTTCTACAATGTATTGATCTAGTCCATTACTATTCATATAATAAGTGCCATCTGCTTCCTTGATGCAGCTTGGCTTACCATCCGTAATCATGAAAATTTGCTTATTGGTATTACGTTTTCTTCTGAGTATATCCATTGCGAGTTGTAAACCTGCTACTGTGTTGGTATGATAGGGCCCCACTTTTAAATAGGGTAGTTCCTGAATACTGATTGTCCATGCATCATCACCAAAAACTAAAATATCAATGGTGTCTTTTGGGTAGCGTGTGGTAATTAATTCAGCAAATGCCATTGCCACTTTTTTTGCAGGTGTGATTCGGTCTTCCCCGTATAAAATCATACTATGACTAATGTCAATCATCAGTACCGTGCTCATTTGGGATTTTTGTTCTGTCTCTTCTACGACCAAATCATTTTCAGTTAAATTAAAATCCCCAATTCCATGATTTATTTGTGCATTTTTAATGCTTTCAGTTAAAGAAATATTTTCAATGTTATCGCCAAAGTTAAATTCCTTGAACTCTCCATTCTTTTCATCTCCTTGTCCCAGTGTTTTTGTTTTGTGATTTCCTTTTCCTGCTTTTTGTAAATTGCCGAAAATATTATTCAAAGCTTGTTGACGAATAGCTCTTTCCGTTTTGGAAGTAATTTTTGTTTCGCCATTGCCGTCTTGTTGTATTTCTTCTTTTATGTAGCCTTTCTTTTTTAGGTCTTCAATAAAATCGTCAATGGTATATTTTTCGTCGGTGAGTTTATACTCCACATCTAATTCACGCATCCAACTAATGGCCTCATCAAAATCGCCAGATGTATGCACAATCAATTCCTTGAAAATTTCGAATAATCTGTCAAAAGGAGATTGTTCTGGTGCTTCGTATGTTTTAAAGTGAAAACCTTTCATTTTTTATAAAATATCGGACGTTAAAGTTAATCGTTAATGTTCATTTTTGGTCAATTTGTTAAAGCATGAGATAGGGTTGTAGGGATATATAAAACAAGAATTTGCACAAATGATTTATTTATATTCAATTAATTTACCATATATTTAGTAAAATATAAAAATTATGAAAAATTTATCTAAAATTATTATGTTGGCTGTTATGTTATTTTACATGACATCTTGCGCTACCATTGTTGGTGGTAAAGTAACTACTTATCAAAAAACAAAACCAGTAGCTGGTCAGCCGCATCGTGATGTTAAAATTGGGGCATTACTTTGTGATGTATTTTTTTGGGGTGGAGCAGGTTTAATAGTTGATTTTGCAACTGGAGCTATTTATAAAGATGCGCCTAAATCAAATAAATAACTCAAATTCTTATCCTAGGGATTAGCTCGCATTTCATGCTCGCTGATCCCTGGTGGTGAGGTACACAATGCCTTCATATTAATCTCAAAGGGATTAGCTCGCACTTCGTGCTCGCTGATCCCTGGTGGTTGGGTACACAATCCCTTCCCGAATCAATCGCTTTGCGATTGATTGCTTTTCTCATTCTCGTCATCTTACACAAGCAAGCTTGTGACGCTGCCTTAAATGAGAAAAGCCTTCCACCGAGTTATCGGGGAAGGCTTTGTGATTCGGATTGGATTCGAACCAATGGCCCTCATCTTAGAAGGATGACGCTCTATCCAGCTGAGCTACCGAACCAGCTCCTTTTAATTCTAGGAGGTGCAAATTTAATGAAAAATTAGGCTGATTTCAAAGAAAATAGGGCTATAAATCAATCATTTGCCAATAAGTCCCTGATAACCACACTTGCCACGGTACACCCGAAAATAGCAGGCATATAACTTAAAGTACCAATTAGCGACTTTTTGGGGAATGCCTTTTCTGTTTCAATTATTCTAGATTGATCCACTTTTTCTGGACTAAATACCACTTTTAATCCTTTATATATTCCTAAACTGTGTAATCGCTTACGAACGTACTTAGCCAAATTGCATTCATGGGTTTTGGAAATATCCGTTACCTCAATTTGAGAGGGATCCACTTTACCACCCGCGCCAAGTGAGCTTACCAAAGGAAGCGACCGATCAATACAAGCTTTGATAAAAAATACTTTACTTGAAAGTGTATCAATACAGTCCACGATATAATCCCATTTTTCTTTCTCAATTAAATCAATGGTTATTTGTTCTTTAATAAACACTTCAATTACAGTTAAATCTAATGCGGGGTTTATATCTTTTAACCTTGCAGCTAAAACCTGCGCTTTTGGTTGTTTTACGGTTGATTGTAAGGCTTGTATTTGCCTGTTGATATTGCTTTCGTCCACTATGTCATTATCTACAATCGTCATTTTGCCAACGCCCGCTCTAACAATCATTTCAGCACAAATGCCACCCACGCCTCCAAGTCCAACAATTAATACATTTTTACCCATCAGGTTTTCCACTTTTTCATCTCCTAACATTAATTGTGTTCTGCTCAACCAATAGGGTATCATATCGTATCTTTGTATTGTAAAATTAATATTATGCGAATTGTAAAATTATTTATTCTTATTTTATTTGTTCAATTAGCAGTTGCGCAAAATTCGGGGAATAATTCCATAAAAATACTTTCTCAAAAAAAAGGAATTAGTATTAGGGGGTTAAGTGTTCCAGATGAAAATACAATTTGGGCGAGTGGAAGTAGCGGAACCATTGCCTTGTCCATCAATGGGGGCGAAAATTTTGAATGGATGCAAGTTGCTGGGTATGAAAAAAGAGATTTTAGAGCCATACATGCATGGAATAATAAAGAGGCTATTATTGCTGCGGTAGCAGCACCTGCAGTTATTTTAAAAACAAAAGATGGAGGCGTGACTTGGAATAAAGTGTATGAAAATGCAGACACAGCTATGTTTTTGGATGCAATCAATTTTAAGGATGAGAATAATGGAAGTGTAGTTGGCGATCCTATTAACAATATCATTTTTTTATTAAACACTACTGATAAAGGGGAGCATTGGCAACAAGTAGCACCGAATTATTTTAAATCTGAATTAAAACAAGGCGAAGCTTTTTTTGCATCAAGTAATTCTAATCTAGCATCAAAAGGCGATGATCAATTTTTAATTTCAGGTGGAATGGCAAGTAGATTATGGATAAATGGGGTAGCAAGAGATTTGGATATATTACAAGGCGGCACATCTACAGGGGCAAATAGTATTGCGATATCTCCTAATGGAAATAAATTAATTATTGTTGGGGGAGATTTTGCGAAGTTTAAAGAATCAGAGAAAAATATTGCAGGCTTTAATGTATTCTTAACTCCGAATACAGATCAAAAACACAAATCAATTAGAATACAAAAGTGGGCGCAACGAAAAAATTTAGGTAATCCCAATGGCTACAAATCGGGGGTTACTTTTTTAACCAATCAGCTTTTAGTGACATGCGGAACTTCGGGGGTAGATATTTCAAAAAACAGCGGTAAAAATTGGGAATTAATTTCAAGTGAAAGCTTCCATGTAGTTAAAAAACAACCCAATAGGAAGGCTGTGTTTTTAGCAGGTTCAGGGGGTAGAATTGGCTATATGAAATTGGATTAAATTTATATCTGCACTTAAGTCAAAGTAAATTTTATTATTTACGATAATTTAATCAACAGAATTTTAATATTTCAATTCTTAGTGTAACTTAGTGTGAACATGAAAAAATACCAGGCAATTATCACTTTTGATATGGATGAGGAGTTTATGACTTTAGTCCCTCCGCATCGTACTTATATCAATTATTTACTGAATAAGGGGATTATTGATAGTTATGCAGTGAGTATGGAAGTACAAAAGTCCTGGATTACCATTAATGCGAATGATAAAAAACAGGTAATTGATTACCTAGATAAGTCACCTTTAAGCAAATACTGGGATTATGAGATCGTAGAGCTGTTTGTCTATGATAGTCAATCTACTAGGTTACCAGCCGTACAATTAAATTAATCAAGATTTTTTTGGGGAATTCCCAATTGCCCCTTATTTTTGCACTCCTCAAAAGGGGGCATAGCTCAGTTGGTTTAGAGCATCTGCCTTACAAGCAGAGGGTCCGCGGTTCGAACCCGTGTGCCCCCACACAATAACAGAAAGGGTTTCAAGCAATTGAAGCCCTTTTG
>JBIIRW010000009.1:0-35569 GCA_044341385.1 Sediminibacterium sp.
CCTTATGATGGACGTATGAAAGCCATGTTGATGATTGCATTTATTCCTTTGGTGGTTTTAGCGGTACAACCTTTGGGCTATTTGAGTTATTGGGTACCCGTTATATTTATAGGTATTGGAGCGTCAGCGCATCAGGCATGGTCAGCGAATATTTATACTACTGTATCTGATATGTTTCCAAAACGATCCATTGCAACAGTGGTAGGTATTGGAGGAATGGCTGGTGGATTAGGTGGTGTGGTGGTTTCAAAAGTAGGCGGTTGGTTATTTGACAGCTACAAATTGAAAGCGGTAAATGCGACTTGGTCAAGTGCTACAAGTACTGTCTTTTCAGATTATTTAAACAAAGTGGTTTCGCTCAACGTAACCGATAAAAAAGGGATATTGGTAAATGTGGCACAAAAAGATTGGTCAAATTTAACCAAGGATATTCAAGCAAAATTACAAGCGGTGGATCCTTCACAATATGAGTTGTTTATTCATATTCAAAAGGAAGCAGTTCGTGGATCTTTAACGACTGCTTATTCAATGATGTTTGCTTTTTGTGCAGTGGCGTATTTAATTGCATGGAGTATCATGAAGTCATTGGTTCCAAAGGAAAAAATTATCAACTTGTAATTATAAAAGCAAATCCTGATTAATGATACAATTTAATTTTTGTAGTTTAATCTGAATTAGAAAAAGCATATTGAATGAAAAAGAAAATAATTTATTTTAATTTAATATTATTGATTTTGATGCAGTTAGATGTATTGGCACAAAACAATATGCAAAAAGATAATGCTGATTTAAAAAGATATAAACATGATGTTTTTACAAACATCGATTCTTTGATAGATATTCCTTATGGAGAAGCCATTAACTTAAAAGGGGAAAATGAGAAATTGCTATTGAATTTATTTATGCCACCCGCGGTGGATACTGTTAAAAACAGACCCATGGTTATTTTTATCCATGGGGGTGGTTTTAGAAATAACAATAAGTCAAGTTCAATCAGTAATAAGTTAGGGATCAGGTTAGGGAAAAAGGGTTTTGTGGTTGCCTCTATTGACTATCGTTTGGGTATTGCGACAACCAATACCAATAAGGATTATCATGAAGCCATGTACAGAGCGCAACAGGATGCACGTGCGGCAGTTCGATTTTTCAGAAAAAATGCATCAAAATATGGAATAGATGAAAATCAAATATTTTTAGCAGGTAGTTCGGCTGGCGCAATGACTGCGTTATCGGTGGCCTATATGGATCAGGATGAAATTCCTTCAGATATTGATCAGTCTAAATGGGGAAATTTAGAAGGCAATGGGGGAAGTGCCGGTTTTTCAACTAAAGTACAAGGGGTGTTTAATTTGTGGGGATCCATCATTGATTATAAATGGATAAAAAAAGGAGATGCTCCATTATATAATGCAGCTGGTCTTGCTGATTTAACAGTACCCTATGATAGTTCCTATGATTACCATAGTTTCAAATATGGGTCATTGATCCTTTATCAACATTGTTTGCGTTTGGGTATACCAACCGCATGGCGCCCATTTTATAATGCAGGTCATACATTAAATAATATTCCTGGTCAGGGAACTGCAGGAGATAGTAAGTTGCGCCAGGATACATTATTATTATCTATGGAACATTGGTTGTTTACCCAATTAAAAATAAATGAAGTAAATAATAACATCACGATCAATGGTACATCAAAGTATGATGCTGATATTGAACAATATAATAATACGCAATCAAATTTAATTACTATTCGTTTAAAGGATCATTTTTTAGGGAAAGATGGCATGCCAAGAAAAAATTTATATAAGGACGATAAGCTGCATGATAATGAGCAAGAATATAATGTATGGGGAACTGCCATCGAAGATCAAGTAAAATCAATCAAAAATTATTAATAGAAATCAAATTAAAACTTAAATTTATATCATAAAACAATTGCTATGGAAAACAATCGACGAAATTTTATCAAACAAACGGCTAAGGCTGCGGCTGTTACCTATGCTACCACTTTGGGCTTTAGTGCTAAAAGTTATGCCAATATTTTAGGCGCCAATGATCGTGTAAGATTAGGGGTCGTAGGTTATTCTGATCGTTTCAGACAAGCCCATTTACCAAGTTTCTTAAATCATTACAAGGAATTAAATTTTGATATTGTAGCTGTTTCTGATCTTTGGAAAGTAAGAAGAGAAGAAGGGTCTGCTTTTTTGGAAAAAACAATGGGGCATGGTGTGCGCGCAGCGCGAAATAATGATGAGTTGTATGCTGGAAAGGATATTGATGGTGTATTTATAAGCACTGCCGATTTTCAACATGCAATACATGCAACTGAAGCGGTTAAAGCAGGAATGGATGTGTATTGTGAAAAGCCATTTGCAGAAACGATGGAGGACAACCGAAATGCATTTAAAGTAATCAAAGCATCTGATCGTATTGTTCAAATTGGTTCACAGCGTCGTAGCGGTTCAAATTATAAAGCTGCAGCTGATTTTATTCAACAAGGAAAATTTGGGCCTATCACGATGGTTGAATTAACTTGGAATGTAAATCAACCAGGTCGTTGGAGAAGACCAGATTTAGTGGCAAAGTGTAAAGAGGAAGATTTGGATTGGAAAAGATTTTTATTAAATCGTCCATTTGAAAATTTTGATCCTAGAAAATATTTAGAATATCGTTTATTCTGGCCTTATTCATCTGGTATGCCAGGTCAATGGATGAGTCATCAAATTGATACGGTAAATTGGTTCAGTGAATTACCACATCCTCGAAGTGTAACAGCGAATGGCGGCATTTATGCATGGAAAGATGGTCGTCGTAACTGGGATACCACTACGGCTGTATTTGATTACGGACCATTAGATGATATGAGCAAAGGATTCCAAGTGGTGTTTATGTCACGTATGCATAACGGAGATGATAATGCTTCAGAAATGTATTATTCTAATGGCGGTGAATTAAACTTGGTGAATAATAAAGTTTCTCCGAAAGGTGGATTGAGTAAAAGGTTTGCGGATGCAATGAATATGCAACCTAATTTATTACCTGAATTCAGTTTAACAGAAAAAGAAATAAAAGTATCTTCTGCTGCAAATACGGGCAGTGATCCATTGACATCAGCACACGTACGTAATTGGATGGAATGTATTCGTTCCAGAAAACAACCTAATGCCCCAGTAGAAGCAGGCTACCAACATTCTATTGCTACAATCATGGCGAACGCTGCTTGTAGAACAGGTGCAAAAGTTACTTTTGACCAAAAAACACAAGAGGTGATGGTGAATGGTAAACCATTTAAATATTAAATGCGCATATAAGATCCGACTTTTATTTTAATCAAATAAAATTTGTCGTCCTAAATAAACGATACGGGTTTTAAAAATTAAATGCCCCCCGATAATAGACTGCCCCCAAAAAGTTAGACACTTAATGGGGGCATTTTTATTAGCTGGGTTAGTGTTAGTAATTATTAATATTATTATTGTGCCTAAGTTCAAAATAAAAACTAGGGACGTGGTAAACTTTAGATTTTATACATTTTTTCGTAATACTCTTCTGCCATTCTGTTGCTGTCAAATTGGAAGCGAACATCATTCATTCCATTTTGTGTAATTTGTCGCCAGGTTTCTTTGTTGTCATAATACATAGGAACAATTTGTTCTTCTAATATTTTATACATTTCATCTAAATCGTAGTCGTCTTGTTGTTGCGTGGACATATTGTCGTAGTCGGCCTTAGGAACTACAAAACCATTGTTACCATGGTTTATAAATTCTGGTATCCATCCATCATCTGTTGAAAAATTCACAGCGCCATTCATCGCAGCGGTCATACCGCTGGTGCCTGAAGCTTCTCTTGGAACACGTGGGTTGTTTAACCAAACATCAGATGCTTGCTTCATACGCTTACTCAAGCCTAATTCGTATCCAATTAAAACAGCTACATTATTATAGTTTTTACTTAAATGTACAAGATTATTGAATTGAGAAATAGCAGGGTAGTCGACAGGGTAAGGTTTGCCTGCAAAAATAATTTGAACAGGCTGTTTTTTATTGGATAGTAATTTTTCAAAACGATCCATGTCCCAGGATAAAAAATCAGCACGTTTGTATCCTGCAAATCTTCGTGCCCAAACAATCGTTAAAACATTTGGGTCAAATACCTTGCCTGTTTGATCTGCGACAATTTCAAATGCTCTTTTTTTCAAATACATTTTACGATCATCAAATCCTGCATCATCACTATTTTCAGCAAAACGATATAATTGTTTGTCGGCCCAATAGCGCCAGTTTTGTGCATTGGTTACATGGGTGATCGGACAAATACCTTCGTATTTCCCCCATAATGCCCGACTCACATGACCATGTAGTTCAGAAACACCATTGGCTTTTCGGGCAAACCTTAGCGCGGCTAAAGAATGATTAAATTGATCATCATCAATGCCAGTTAATTTTCGTACTTCATCCAAGCTTAAGCCGCAGAAATATCCCATCTTATGACATAAGTAGATATCGTGTTTTTCATTACCAGCTTCTTCAGGGGTGTGTGTAGTAAATACTAGTCTTTTTTTAACTTCATCTAATGATTTGTATTTATTCAATAAATAAAAGGCAGATGAAAATCCATGTGCTTCATTTAAATGGTATACTTCAGGTTCGAAATTTAATTCATCAATCAATTTGGCACCTCCAACCCCTAATAAAATAAATTGTGCAACTTTGGTTGCAACATTGGCGTCATATAAACGGTGTGTTATTGTTTGAGATACATAATCGTTTTCGGGTAAATCGGTACTCAATAAAAATAAGGGGGCGCTACAAAATGTATTAGGCGCCAAATAATAAGCTTTTACCCAAACTGGGTGGTCGTGTATCATAATCTGGTATTTAATACCAGTGTCTTCCAAGAAGCTATACATTTTCTCCATGAAGGTGACCTGCAAGGTTTGGTCTTGGTTTCTTGCTTGGTCATAATAACCATACTTCCATAAAATACCAACCCCAATCAAATTTTGATTTAATTCAAAAGCACTTCTTAAATGAGAACCAGCCAGAAAGCCCAAACCACCGCTGTAAATTTTCAAAGGCTGATGTATTGCAAATTCCATGGAAAAATAAGCTGCCTTCTTTTTAAATTGTTCATTTATCTCGTAGGGCACCTGATAATTTCTAAAACTCATAAATCTTGGTTTGATAATATGCCTGCAATATAATGGTATTTAGTTAAAATGTACTTTTTACACATTAAACTGTGGAAAAGATGACTTTAATGACCAAAAATGTGGATTATTTCTTCTTATTTCGCTTCCTTTTTTTCTCGTAATTGTCATTGAAATAGCAGGTCATGTTGCGGTGATTACCACAATTGCCCTCTTCCTTTATCGCAATAACATTTCCCGTAATGGTGAAATGTATAATGCAGGGATCGCCTTTTTCAGAATAAGTCGCTTTGTTTTTAGTAAAATTCAATAGCCCTTTTAGTTCACCCACGCAGTCGCCATTTTGTTTTTCAAAATGTAAAAAAAACTGATATTTATTGGGGGAAGCTAAATCTCGAATTGAAATGAAATTTTTACTATCTCTTGCATAGTCGCCACTATAGGTATTCATGGTGGAAAATGTATCTATCGGATTGATGATCACACTTGAGCTTGGTTTTTTATTGCTATCAAAAAAGATGAGTTTGAAAATACTATCGGAATAAGCCCATCCCTTTTTTTCATAACTGCCTGCATTATCTTCTCCCATTTTATTTTCAGCGACTAAAAATGTGGGTTCTTTATTGATGGTTAAGGTTTTGCCATATAGTCTTGAATTTTTTTGCTGCTCATTAAATTCAGCAACAACTTTAAAGCCTAAGTATTTATTCTTTTTACTGAAAACCACTACAGCAATATCCTGTTGTGTTGGGTGCTGCACATTTAATAATAAATAGTATTGTTCTTCTTTTTCAATTTTTAAAATAGGGTGTAAAATTGCTTTTTTATCCTTACTGGCAATAATTTGCTCAACAATGGAGTCAGGTATAAATTGTACCAGTGCTTTGCGGCCTATTTGAATGGTATCTGTTAATTTAGCAAGATTCGTGTCCGTGATATTAACTGGAAGTATGGCAAGTTTAAATGCTTTATTAAAATCATTAATTTTTAGGGGGGTATTGCCTGTCAAGTCGGTTTTTTTTTCACCACAAGAGAATAACAATACTAGACAAAAAATAAAGGTCCCTTTACGCATTTAGTAAATTTTCACTAAAATAGGCTTTCATATGCAGTTCTACAAGGGATTTATGATTAAATTTAGGGTATCCTATGTCTAACAAATCACTTGATACTTTACATGAATCAGTTCCCGTTCAAAATAAACGCGGTTGGCGTAAATTTCTTGCCTTTATAGGCCCAGCTTATTTGGTGAGTGTGGGTTATATGGATCCAGGCAATTGGGCCACTGATTTACAAGGGGGCGCTGCTTTTGGATATCAACTTATTTGGATTTTGCTTTTAAGTAATATCATGGCGATTCTTTTACAAAGCTTAAGCGCAAGATTGGGTATTGTTAGACGGTTGGATTTGGCACAAGCGAATCGCGAAACATATCCTCCAGCAGTTAACTTCGCTTTATATATTTTAGCAGAATTAGCGATAGCTGCGACCGACTTAGCAGAAGTTTTAGGGATGGCTATTGGAATTAAGTTGCTGACAGGAATTCCTTTAATGTATGGGACCTGTATCACTGTTTTAGATACGTTTTTATTTTTGCTTTTACAACGCTATGGTATTCGAAAAATGGAAGCCTTTATTATTTTATTAGTCGCGACCATTGGGTTTAGTTTTTTAGCACAATTATTTATTGCGAAGCCTGATTTGTCTCAAGCAATAGTGGGCTTCATTCCAACAAAATTATCACCAACCGCTTTATATATTGCAGTTGGAATCATTGGGGCTACAGTTATGCCACATAATTTATATTTGCATTCGGCCTTAGTGCAAACGCGAAAAATAGATAGAACTCCCAAGGGAATTCGAAAATCCATCTTATATAATTTTATAGATAGCGCTGTAGCTTTAAATTTGGCATTTTTCGTTAACGCAGCTATTTTAATTTTAGCCGCATCTACATTTTTTTACACTGGGCACCAAGGCGTAGCAAAAATTGAAGAGGCCCATTCGTTATTGGCGCCATTGCTTGGTTCAAAGTTGGCGCCCATCTTATTTGCAATTGCCTTAATTGCAGCAGGTCAAAGCTCAACTGTTACTGGAACATTGGCTGGGCAAATAGTCATGGAGGGATATTTGAAATTAAGATTGAACCCCTGGATTAGAAGATTGCTTACGCGTTTATTGGCCATCACACCTGCCGTATTGGTAATTGGAATTATGGGTGAGGAAAGGGTAGATGCCTTGTTGGTGTTTAGTCAAGTTATTTTGAGTTTACAATTAGGATTCGCGGTAATTCCATTAATTCATTTTGTAAGTGATAAAAATAAAATGGGAGAATACGTCATTGGAATAAAAATAAAAATATTCGCATGGATCATTGCTGCGATTTTGGTTTATTTAAATAGTCATTTGGTGATTGATTTTGTGGGTGAATTTTTTCAAAATTCAAATTCATTGATTTTGAAAATTGGGCTAGTGTTATTGGTGGTGCTATTTTTAGCGCTACTATTGTTCATTACATTTTATCCCTTAACCTTGAAGAATAAACCGCAATCTGAAACAGATTTTCATGGCATGCCTATTGAATTAGATTGGTCGGATGATTTACCAGTGCATCGCATTGCAATTGCTGTTGATTTTTCTGTTACAGACGCGAAGCTCATAAAAAAGGCAGTTCAACAAGCTCATCCAAGTGGGTTTGAACATTCACCCCATCAGGATACCCAATTCATTTTTATACATGTTGTTGAAAGTGTCACTGCAAATTATTTGCAGGATGCAAGTGATGATGCCGAAACCAGAAAAGACCAAGAAAGATTGGATACGTATGCAAATGCACTTATCAACAAAGGCTATCAAGTAAAAACTTGCTTGGGGTATAAAAATAGGGTAAATGAAATAGTAAGAATGGTGCATGAATGTGATGCGCAATTATTAGTCATGGGCGGTCACAGGCACCAAGGTTGGAAGGACTATATCTTTGGGGAAACCATTGAGTCGGTCAGGCATAAAGTAAGTATTCCGGTTTTAATTGTGAATCATTAAGCAGTCTGCTAATATCCTTTTTCATACACAGGATAGGGGGTATATTTCAGCCCGATTTAAGGGGATTAATGGCTAATTTTTAGTGTAGTTTTAGTACATTTGTGCATTAAATTTCAAACATTATGGGACAAAAAATTAAAGTAGCTAATCCGGTAGTAGAATTGGATGGAGATGAGATGACCAGAATTATATGGAAGTTCATAAAGGACAAATTAATTCTTCCTTATTTAGAGATTGATATCAAGTATTATGATCTAGGAATGGAGTACCGCGATGAAACAAATGACCAAGTAACGATTGACGCTGCAAATGCCATTAAACAATATGGCGTTGGAATTAAATGTGCGACTATTACACCTGACGAGCAAAGAGTGGAAGAATTCAAACTAAAACAAATGTGGAAGAGCCCCAATGGGACTATTCGTAATATATTAGATGGTACTGTTTTTAGAGAGCCCATTGTTTGTAGCAATGTGCCTCGTTTAGTTCCTAATTGGACAGCCCCTATTTGTATAGGTCGTCATGCATTTGGTGATCAATACCGTGCAACCGACTTTGTAACAAAAGGTAAAGGTAAATTAACCGTTAAGTTTGAAGGGGAGGACGGGACAGTGCAAGAATTTGAAGTATTTAATTTTAAAGGAGATGGTGTTGCATTAACGATGTACAATACGGACGAAAGTATCTATGGTTTTGCACGTGCTTGTTTTAACCAAGCTTTGGTTAAAAAATGGCCTTTATATTTATCTACAAAAAATACCATCTTAAAAAAATACGATGGTCGTTTCAAAGATATTTTTGAAGAAGTGTACCAAGGAGAATTTAAAGCGAAGTATGAGACTGCAGGTATTACCTACGAACATCGTTTAATTGATGATATGGTGGCGAGTGCTTTAAAGTGGAATGGTAATTTTGTTTGGGCTTGTAAAAACTATGATGGTGACGTACAATCTGATACCGTAGCACAAGGGTTTGGTTCATTAGGTTTAATGACTTCAACTTTAATTACACCTGATGGAAAAGTAATGGAAGCAGAAGCGGCACATGGAACTGTGACACGTCACTTCCGTGAGCACCAAAAAGGAAACAGAACTTCTACCAACCCTATTGCATCTATCTTTGCTTGGACGAGAGGGTTGGAGTTCAGAGGCCAATTAGATAACAACCAAGAATTAATTCGTTTTGCTAAAGCATTGGAAGATGTTTGTGTGGAAACAGTGGAGTCTGGCATAATGACCAAGGATTTAGCAGTATGTGTGCATGGAAACAAGGTAAAACATGGCGATCACTATGTTTATACTGAAGAGTTCTTGGATGCATTGGATGCGAATTTGAAAGCAAAGCTTGGGTAGTACTATTTACTATTGAACAACAAAATGTTGCTTATAAAAAAAGCGATCCCGTTTATCGGGATCGCTTTTTTAGTGGAATAGTGCGAGTAATTATCCTTTGCCTTTTCCTTTAGTGTCTTTTTTCATTTCAGCACATTTGCCATCTTTCATACATTCTTTAGTGCATTTGTGTGCTTTAGGATCTTTGGTTTCTTTCTTTTTGCATTCAGTACATTTGGTTTTGTCTTTGCATTTTCCATCGCAATTTGCCATAACAGCAGTGGTAGAAAGTGAAAGTAAACCGGCTAATAAAAAAATGGCTATTTTTTTCATGTTTAATTTTTTATGGTAATAGAATTAATTTCTAACTGCAATTTAATATAATTAATTTAATTATATGGGTTAGTTAGGGTTGATAGATATCATATTTATGCGTTATTTATTGAATTACTTCTAAAATCGGTTTCCCAATACTACCGCTTGGCATTTGGATGCCTAATAATGTGGTAATGGTAGGAGCGATATCAGTCATATAGTTCACATTGTTTACTTGCCCCTTCTTGATTCCTTTTCCATAAAATAATAAAGGAATATGTGCGTCATAATTATAAAATACACCATGACCTGTTCCTGTATTACCTCCGCCAACCACTCCTGATTTTGTAATGAACATTAAATCGCCACTTCTTTGTGGATTAAATCCATTGACAATTCGTTCTCTAATACTTTGTGGCAAAGGTGCGTATGCAGCTTTACGCGATTCAACCACTTGAATAATATTACTTTTTTGTTCAAGATAATTTGTAATTAGGGAGGTTAACTTATCTTGACTTATTTGTAAGCTATCCATTAAATGATGGTTAAAATAAATATTGAATTCGGTGATCGCTGAAATTAATTTCGGATTCAATCCTTTAGCACTTAGCATTTTTCCAATTTCATTTTTAATACCATCATCTGTAATAGTGCCAGCTGGTATTTTATGCTTTTGCGCATATCCAGGAATAGGGGCAACTGCATGGTCTGCAGTTAAAAATACAGTATACTTATCTTTACCTACTTGCTGATCAAGGGTCGTAAAAAACTGTGCCAATAGTTCATCTAATTTAATATAGCCATCTAAAGTTTCCCATGAATTTGGACCAAAAGCATGTCCAATATAATCAGGAGAAGAAAAACTTACCGCCAATAAATCAGTGATATCATCTAGCCCCATTTTTTCATTGATTAATGTTTGGGTGGCAATATCTAAAACTAGATTGTTGCCATAGGGCGTGCTTGACACTTTTCCATAGTCTTTCCCGATATAGGAGTTTAAATTATAAGGGAATCCATTGACCTCTTTACCAAATGGTTTAGATTCATATTCATTCTGGTCATTATCGCAATTGTTTTCATAAACTGATGCAGGTAAGCTTAAGCTCCAACCTAATTTATAAAAGCTATCTACCTTTTTTGCATTGTTATAGTTCGTTAACCAGGTTGGAAGTGATTTGCCATAATAAGTGGAGCTAATAAAATTACCAGATTTGCTATCATACCAAAAAGCACCATCTGCAGCATGTCCTGCAGGAATGATTGCGCCTCTATCCTTTAAGGAAATACCATACACTTTGCTTTTAAAATTGGTGGCAAATTTTAGCTCATCTCCAATGGTCGTCGTCCAAACATTCAATGGACTCATTTTTCCTGCACTGTTATTTTCGATACCCACGGCTTGTACTGAATTGTCTTCAACACAATACACCATTCGCTGCTGAATATTATCATACCAACTATTGCCCGTGATGCCATGAATGGCAGGGGTGCTACCTGTATACACTGCTGTATGTCCACAAGCGGTTACAGTAGGTAAATAGGAGATCAGATTATTATTACAACTTGCGCCTTGATTCATAAATCTCAAAAAGCCATTTTGTGTTTTAAAGAAGGGTTTAAATTTATTGACATAGTCCCAACGCATTTGGTCAACGACGATGCCTACTACTAATTTTGGTTTTGTATCTGCTGCTTTAACTGGGTTGGATTTTTGAGCAAAAGTTTGTGTTGCTATCAAGCCTACTATTAACAAAATGGTAAATCGCATAAATTCTTGTTTAAATGATACTGCAAATTACAGCTATTTATTAGTGTTTTAAACCTAAAACTTTATTAAATTTGCGTAACTTAATCACACTTATTATGGCAGATATATTTGAAAGACTAATTAAAAACTATGGCCCTATTGGGCAGCATCGTGAAAGAGCGCATGGATACTTTGCTTTCCCAAAGTTAGAAGGGGAAATTGGCTCTAAAATGAAGTTTAGAGGGCAAGAAATGATTGTTTGGAGTTTAAATAATTATTTGGGCTTAGCCAATCATCCGGAGGTTCGAAAAGCGGATGCGGATGCAAGTGCTAAATACGGGTTGGCTTTGCCAATGGGTGCTAGAATGATGAGTGGGAATAGTGATTTACATGAACAACTAGAAGCGGAGTTAGCTAGTTTTGAAAATAAGGAAGATGCTATTTTAATGAATTATGGCTATCAAGGAATCATGAGTGCGATTGACGCTATTTGTGGTCGTCATGATGTGGTTGTTTATGATGCGGAATGTCATGCATGTATTATTGATGGATTAAGAATGCTGCCTGGGCATCGTTTTGTTTTTAAGCACAATGATGTAGAAGATTGTGAAAAGCAATTGCACCGTGCACATGCCTTAATTGAAAAACAACAATCTGGTGGAATTTTAGTAATTACGGAAGGGGTATTTGGCATGGCCGGTGACCAAGGAAAGTTGAAGGAAATTGTAGATTTAAAATCAAAAGTGCCGTTCAGAATGTTGGTCGATGATGCGCATGGGTTTGGTACTTTAGGTAAAACAGGTGCTGGGGCTGGAGAGGAACAAGGATGTCAAGATGGGATTGATTTATACTTTTCCACTTTTGCGAAAAGTATGGCATCCATTGGAGCTTTTATGGCAGGACCTAAAACGATCATAGATTATATCCGTTATAATATCCGATCTCAAATATTTGCAAAAAGTTTACCAATGCCATACGTGGTTGGAAATTTAAAGCGTTTAGAATTATTACAAACACAGCCTCACTTAAAGGAGAATTTGTGGAAAAACGCACTTGCTTTACAAAAAGGGTTGAAGGAAAGAGGGTTTGATATTGGAAAAACAGATTCAGTAGTAACACCGGTATATATGAAAGGGGGTGTAGAAGAAGCTACACTTATGGTCATGGACTTAAGAGAGAACTATAAAATATTTTGTTCTATAGTCGTTTATCCGGTGATACCTAAAGGACATATTATTTACAGATTAATTCCAACGGCTGAGCATACCCAAGAGGAAATTGATTTGACCTTAAAAGCATTTAGTGAAACAAAAGCGAAGTTGGATGCGGGCGCTTATAAGTCAGCAGAGATTCCGGATATGGCGAATAAATAGCAGTTCCTAAAAGCATTACAGAGATAAATTTAAAGAGTAGGATTTGATTAGCGTAAGTCTAATTGATTCTGCTCTTTTTTTAGTACTTCAATGCTTACATTCAATTCAAATCCAATAAGAAGAATAAGTGCATTTAAGTAAACTAGTGTCATTACCACTAATACGGTTCCAATGGAACCATAAATTTTACTATAGCTGCTAAAATTATTTACCCAATAAGAAAAGCCGAGGGTGGTAGCTAACATCAAAAAGGTGGATAAAATAGCGCCTGGTGACAACAAGGACCATCTTTCTTTGATATGGGGGGCGTATTTATAAATAAATGCATTTCCAAAAAATAGCAATAAAATAATGATGCCCCATCTTATAAAGTTCCAATAAGGGATGATGGTTTTGCGCTTGATATCAAAAACTTCTCTTAATAAAGTGGTTAATTGATCCTGTCCAATCAAAACCAATAAACTCGCGAATACCAATAAGATTAAAATGAGGGTCAATCGAATGGCGCGCCAGCGTTGGTGTAAAAAAAATGGTTTATGTTCCATATATGACTTATCAAAGCTCCGAATAATACCTGTCATAGCATTAGAAGCATAAAAAAGTAATAATAAGAAACCGAATGAAAATATACCCACATGTTGGCTAAGTAAATCATTGATTATGTCTAGAATAAAACGATAAGTGCTTGAGTTGGGTGAAATATCCTTAAAGATGGAAAGAATCTGCTTTTTTATTTTTAATGTTTTTGGGAAGTAGGGAATAATTGAAAATAAAAATAAAAATGAGGCCGGAAGCGCCATGATTAAATTGAATGAAATAGCGGAAGCTCGATCATATAGCCCAACAGTATTAAGTTGCGTGTATAAAAACTTGATTACTTGGTATAAGTTAACTCTTTGAAATCCTGGGATATAAATCAATTTCCCTTTTTGCTTTAAAAATTGTAGCAAAGGTTGGATGAGTTTAATTAATATGTCGAATAGTTTATTCAAATTTTATTTCACTTATTTTAAATTGTTCAATTTTTTTATTACTTATTTATTTATCCCTTCTTTCAATTTCTTTTTTGCTTGGTATTCGTCTAGCTTTTTTTGGTATTCTTTTGCATAACGATTGTGTTCTTCATAAGTGCTGCTAAAATGGTGGTATCCACTAAAGTCGGCTTTGGCTACAAAGTAAAGGTAATCTGTTTTAGGTGCATTCAATACCAAGTCAATCGTATTCGGCGATGGCGTGCAAATAGGCCCTGGGGGCAAACCTAAATTTTGGTAGGTATTATAAGGCGAAGGATGTGTTAAATATTTTTCATAAATGCGTGTAATCGTAAAATCTTGCATCGCAAATTTAATAGTTGGACAGGCTTGCAAAAGCATATTTTTTTTAAGTCTGTTTTGATAAACGCTAGCAATTAAAATTTTATCTGAATCATTATTGGTTTCTTCTTCAACAATAGCAGCAAGATTATATACTTGATCGGGGTTTAATCCAATTTGGGCGGCTTTAATTTTTCTATTATTCCCGTTCCAGAATCGGAATTGTTCGTCCTTCATCTTTTTTAATAGTTTAGACATGGAAGTATTCCAGTAAAACTCGTAGGTATTTGGAATAAATAAAGTGAATAATTGCGCGGTATCAATATTGAATGGTGCCAATGAGTCATTGCTATTCAAAAACAAGGCAGCTTCATTACTATCGGTTGTAAATGTGGTGGAGATTAATTTTGCTAACTCCTCCTTGGTTCTTACTTTGTTTAATATAAATTTTACAATGGGTTGTTGGTTATTGCGAAGCATGCGTAATATTGAAAATAAGTTCGCTTTTTTCTTAACCAGGAAGGATCCAGATCTAGTTTTATTTTGGATATCAAATAGCGGGGCAAGTAGGGTAAAGCTCGCTTTTTCTGGAATAACATGATGTGCCACTAGGCTATCACCTAAGTCACTGATAGACATCCTGTTTTTGTCGTAATGAAAACTAACTTGTGCTTCAGGAAATGAGGTAGATTTTATAAAGATAATATAGGCTTCATAGCTGATTAATATGAGCAAAGCAAATAGGACTAGTTTTTTCATTCGGATATCCCTTAAATATTATTATATAATGTCATAGGGTAAAGTTAAGTTTTGTAGCCCATAAATAAAAAATCCCTCCCTTTGAAAGAGAAGGATTTAGGACAAATTTATTATAAATTGGAAGCTATTTAACTTTCGTCTTAGTAGCTCAAAATAGTCGTTATTTTTTTGTATTTGCTGGTGGCGGTGGCGGCGGTGTAGCCGTTGCTGGTGCCACTGCAGCTGGAGCAGCTTGCGGTTGTGCCGGTGCAGTTAAAGGAGCCGTTGATGAAGTGTTTACTTTTTGTATTAACCCTTTGTCTGAGCTAGAAGTACCTGATTTTAAAAATACGGTGGATGTGATTGCTAAAATGGCAATTAATGCTGCAAATATCCAAGTTCCTTTTTCAAGAACATCGGTAGTTTGTTTAACCCCCATGAAATTATTAGATATGCCACCCACATTTGCGTTCAATCCGCCTCCTTTAGGGTTTTGAATTAAAACCATAAATCCAAGGCCAAAACACGCTGCGATAATTAAAATCAGGAATAAAGTAATCATTTTCTTTTTTTTAGTTGTTCAATTCTGGACGCAAAATAAACGGATTTTTCAGGAAAAATAAAACTTAATTTCGAATATAGGGCAATTGCCTTCCTAGAATTGCCTTGTTTCTCCCATACTTCAGCCATGGCTTCCGTGACCACTTCCTCCATTATATTGGCTTTTTCGGCGATTGCAGTGATCTCTTTTTCCTGTGCTTCCGCTAATTCAGGGGTATTTGGCACCCCTTCTTTTTCTTTTAATACTTTTAACCAAGCAGTAAAACTGCGTAATTGTTGGGTAAATTTATCCTGAGGCAGGGTAGAAAGGTCAATTTCGATGCCTTGTGCAGCAAAATAGTCCTTTTGAAGCGGGGTAAGCTCCATTTCGTATGCTGCTGTGTCCAAAGTTACAGGTTCCTTAAATTGGGCTAATTGATCCGATATCATGGAACTTAACTTTTCCTCCATGGGAGCGGAAATGGTATCGGTATCCTCAAAATTAAGCCATTGATGAATTTTTATGGCAGCCGGGAAAAAAGAAGTTGTTTTTTGCAATTGTGCTAAAAGTAAGGGCGAATTATCAATTTCATATTTTTTGGCCAAAAGAAATTGTAAGCTAGGGCTATAGGGGTACTTGTCCACCCATTGAGCTAATTCTTTGGTATCAATGGCTTCTAAATTGGCGTGGCCTGTCCATTGCAATAAAATATTATTAAGTAAGGTGGGGGTCATTAATTACCAGTTTGAAAAAATTTGGTTAAAAATATCATCCGTTATATTTCTTAATATATCACTCATTAATTGTCCTTCCGCTTGACTTAAAGTTAAGTTAGCAGAAAAATCAAAGTTACGTGTGACGTCAAACTCTTGTTCCTTGTTTTCAAGCGTCTTTTTCAAAATAACATGTACCGTTACCGTAAGTCGATTGGTGCTGGCTTGTTGTGCGCTAACACCCACGGTTTGGGAAGGATCATAATTGGTGACGGTCGCATAAATTTGATAATGGGCATCATCGCTATTGGTGCGTGATAATTTAGTTTGACTAATTATTTTTTGTAACAGCTTCTCTGTAAGTTGTGGCGCTAATTGTGGGTTGATATACCTTGCCTTGTTCTCTATAAAACCAATTTTTATGGTTTTAATATTATCGGGAATTACGGCATCCTTAAAGCTGTATATTCCGCAACCGCTTAAACCAATACTTATAAAAAGTAATGCGAGGATATGTTTAAAATAATTATTCTTCAATGTCGTATTCTTTAATTTTTCGATATAAAGTGCGTTCGCTTATGCCGAGGTCTGTTGAAGCATCCTTTCGTCTGCCTTTGTGTTTCTTCAAGGCCTTTAAAATTAGTTCTTTTTCCTTATCCATGATGTTTAGCGACTCATCTACCTCATATAATCCTTGTTGTTCGTTGTCAATAATTACGGGCTGTTGATTTGGATGGGCTATTTGATTGGATGGATGATGTAAGATTGGGCCAACTGCGGAAGGAACAGGGGATAAGTCGTCTTTTAATTCATTTAAAATTGATTCTCTATTAAAATGAACATTTTGACCACCCAATGATGGGTTTTGCAATATTTCAACAAACATCTTTTTAAGTTCATTGACATCTTTCTTCATGTCAAAAAATAACTTGTATAAAATTTCTCTTTCATTCGCAAATTCACCTACTGGGGCATTCCCGGTGACCATAGGCATTTTATTTACATGCGGTTGTGGCAAAAATTCGGCAAGCGTAATTGCATTGATGGTTTCACTTTTGCTTAATACGGAAATTTGCTCTGCTATATTTTTTAGTTCACGCACATTGCCTGGCCATGAATATTGTGCAAGTAATTCTCTAGCTTCTGGGTCTAAAAAAATTGGTTTGGTTTTATATTTGTCTGAAAAGTCAACCACGAATTTTCTAAATAGTAATGGAATATCTTCTTTTCTATCTCTTAATGAGGGTACACGAATTGGTACTGTATTTAAGCGATAATATAGATCCTCTCTAAAACGACCTTTCTGTGTAAATTCTAGTAATTCTCTATTTGTAGCTGCAATTACACGCACATCCGATTTCTGCACTTTGGACGAACCCACACGAATAAACTCACCAGTTTCTAAAACGCGTAATAATCTTGCTTGCGTGCCTAGCGGTAATTCTCCAATTTCATCTAAAAAGATGGTACCGCCACTTACAGTTTCAAAATAACCTTTACGACTATCCACCGCACCAGTGAAGGAACCTTTTTCGTGACCAAATAATTCAGAGTCAATCGTGCCCTCAGGAATGGCACCACAGTTCACCGCAATAAATGGATTGTGTTTTCGTGCGGATAAGCTATGTATGATTTGTGAAAATACTTCCTTACCAACACCACTTTCACCCACAATTAATACAGTTAAATCCGTAGCGGCTACTTGCGCAGCTGTATTTAAAGCATGGTTTAAGGTAGGGGTATTTCCTATAATACTAAATCTATTTTTTAAAGTCTGCAAATCCATACTAGTTCGTTTTTAATGTTCCCAATAAAGTACCTTTTGTAAATCCTGCAATGACAATTTCAACATAGTCCCCTTTTTTTAGTGGGTGGTTTAACTTAGGAAATACCACCACTTTGTTTTGACTTGTGCGACCCATCCATTCTGCGTCGCTTTTTTTACTATCCCCTTCAATGAGCACTTCAAAACTTTTACCTACATCTCTTCTATTGCTTTCATTGGAGAGCGTCCATTGCACATCTACAATCTCTTGTAATCTTCTTTTTTTAACCGCTTCTGGAATATCATCTTCGTATCTTTTTGCTGCAAGTGTACCTGGTCGCTCTGAATAAAAATACATATAGCTATAATCGTATTGCGCGGCTTGCATAATGCTGATGGTATCTTGATGATCCTGTTCTGTTTCGGTACAAAAACCTGCAATAATATCGGAGGAAACAGTGCAGGTTGGCATTATTTCTTTAATACGTGCAACTTTGGATAGATACCATTCACGCGTATAGGTTCTGTTCATTAATTGTAAAACGCGCGTGCTTCCACTTTGCACTGGCAAATGTATGTATTTGCAAATGTTAGGATACTTTGCCATGGTAAACAACACTTCATCCGTAATATCTTTTGGATGGGAAGTGCTAAATCGAACCCTTAAAGTTGGACTAATTAAAGCAACACTTTCAAGCAGCATGGCAAAAGTGGTACTTGAATTATTTTCAGGATTATTCCAGTAGTAGCTGTCTACATTTTGTCCTAAGAGGGTAATTTCTTTATACCCATTTTCAAATAAGTCCCGACATTCTGCAACAATTGAAAATGCATCTCGACTTCTTTCACGACCTCTTGTAAACGGTACCACACAAAAACTACACATATTATTACATCCGCGCATAATGGATACAAATCCACTAATACCATTGCTATCTAAACGAACAGGGGATATGTCGGCATAAGTTTCGTCTCGACTTAATAACACATTGACGGCCTTTTGACCTGTGCCCGCGTCATTAATTAAATCGGGTAGTGTGCGGTATGCGTCTGGCCCAACTACCAAGTCCACCAATTTCTCTTCCTCTAATAGTTTTGATTTTAATCGTTCCGCCATGCAACCCAAAACACCTACCAATAATCCTGGATTTTGTGTTTTTAATTTTCTAAACTCCGTTAAGCGTTTACGAACTGTTTGTTCCGCTTTTTCACGGATGGAGCAGGTGTTTAATAATATCAAATCAGCTACTTCAATATTTCTTGTACTCCCAAAACCATTTTTTGCTAGTATAGAGGCCACCACTTCGCTGTCTGCAAAGTTCATCGCGCAACCATAACTTTCGATATAGAAATGCTTTGTGAATTGATCCTGTTGCGTCGCATCAGAAAAAACCTCACCTTGCCTTAATTCATCATGTTCCTTGTTCAAAGTCTGCAATAATTCCATTCCTCTATTTTAAAAGACAAATTTAGTAAAAATTTATAGTATATGCCAACTTGTCATATACTATTCGCTAATTATTTGATAATTAAACAATTAATGAGGGTATTTGAATATATTATTATTTTCGAATGGGTACAAATAAAAATTACAGGGGCTTATAAATCAATCATTTACTATTGAATTGGTATATTTGAAAAAAACAGGCAAATGCGTAAAAGTCTACTTTTTATTTTGTTTCTTCATTTAGCCACTATAATAATCGCCCAAGATATTGCGGTAACAAAATTGCGTTCTGAAACAGCGCGAAGTATTCGAAAAGAAAATGACACTTCCCGATGGAATTGGAAAAAAGGAGGTTTATATAATTTTAATTTATCACAAAGTTCTTTGAATAATTGGGCAGCAGGGGGTGATAATTTCAATATGGCATTGGCTTCCTATTTTAATTATTTTGTTTTTTTTAAGAAGCCCCATCAAAATTGGGACAATAATTTAGATGTTAACCTGGGGTTTGTTCAATCAACCAGTTTGGGTGGGCGAAAAAATGATGATCGTTTTGATTTTTTAAGTAAGTACGGTTATCAAATTGATACTTCTGGTATGTGGTTTGTTTCAGGGTTATTTAATTTCAGATCACAACTATTTAATGGTTATAGCTTTAGTGGTACTAATAAAATCTTAACTTCTTCATTACTATCCCCAGCATACATTATTTTGTCTGCAGGATTGGATTTTAAACCATCCAATCGTTTTTCGATATTCTTTTCACCATTAACATCAAGGACCACTTTAGTTTTAAATACCACATTGTCAAATTTGGGTAAGTATGGGGTGAAGCCAGGTTCTAAAATTTCAAAAGAAACAGGTACATTTATTACAATTAGCTATAATGATAATATTGCGACCAACGTTTTGTATCGTGGTAGGGCGGATCTGTTTTCAAATTATAATGAAAAACCGGAAAATTTAAATCTATATATGACCAATTATTTTAGCTTTAGAATAAATAAATATTTTTCAGCTACTTACAATTTGGATTTGATCTATGATGATAAGATTAAAATATTTGGTCCAACTAAGTCTTCTCCAGGTTTGCAGTTTAAAAGCATCATTGGTGTTGGGTATCAAAAAACTTTACAAGTAAAAAAGACAATGATCAAAACAAAGCTATAAGGTAACTGCTTTAAGTGTATGCTTTATCTTATTTGCTTTATGTGTTAAGTCCTGATAATCGCTACTGATAATAGTAACATGTCCCATTTTACGACCAGGCTTCGTTTGTTTTTTACCATATAAGTGTACAAAAACATTATCCATTTTAAGGACCTCCGCTAAGCCTTCATAAATCACATCGCCCGTAAAACCTTCCGCGCCAATGATATTTACTATTGCAGATGGTAAAATTTCATCTGGATTACCCAATGGATAATTTAACAAAATGCGCCATAACATATCATATTGGCTACTGTAGTTTGCTTCAATTGTGTGATGCCCACTATTATGCACCCGAGGAGCAGTTTCGTTCACAAGGACATCCCCAGATTTATCAATAAATAATTCAATAGCAAAAAGACCAGGACTATTTAATCCGCTCATTACTTTTCGTGCAATGGCTTGGGCTTTCCATAGTTGCTTTTCATCTAATTTTGCGGGGCTTAATTGATAGTCGAGTAAATTATATACTGGATCAAAAATCATTTCAGCAGGCGGGTAGATAATTGTTTTTCCTTCCGCATTCATCCCCACAATTAGCGCAATCTCTTTTGCGATTACCACCTTTTTTTCAAGTACTGCAGGGGCATTAAATCCTAATTCAATTTCTTTTTCACTATTTATTACTTGAACGCCTTTCCCATCATAACCACCTTCTCCCAATTTATGAACAGCAGGTAAAAAAGCAATATGTTGCAATATATCTGATTGGTGTTGTGTGATATGAAATTCAGAAGTTGGGATTTCATTATTTTGATAAAACTCTTTTTGAAGAATTTTATTTTTTATTATCCGAATGGCCGCTGGGGTAGGATACACTTTAACACCTTCTTGTTCCAGTTTCTCCAAAGCTTCCACATTCACTGCTTCAATTTCAATGGTGAGTGCGTCAAGTTGCTTTCCAAAGTTATAGACTGAATCAAAATCCTGAATACTACCCAAGGTAAAATGGTGACATAAATGCGCTGCTGGACATTGTGCATCGTTTTCTAAAACATAAGTAGTCACATCATAGTTAGCAGCTGCTTGTAATAACATGCGACCCAATTGTCCGCCACCTAAAATTCCTACTTTCATTTATTTTTACCTTTTTACAAAGATAAGGGGTCTTGCGTAAGTTTTCATTTTGCAAGGCGCTCAAAAGCAGTTAAATTTGTATATATTAATAGAAAAGTATCATGCCTACACCGATTATTACCGTTAAAAATTTGGTTAAGAAATATGGCAATTTTACAGCAGTGAATGGCATTAGTTTTGAAGTGAATCCCGGTGAAATTTTCGGATTATTAGGACCCAATGGCGCAGGTAAATCCACTACCTTAGAAATTATTGAAACATTGAGAGAAAAAACAAGTGGAGAAATATGGGTGAACGGATTAAGTATTGATGATGCGCCAGAAGCAATCAAAAAAATTATTGGGGTGCAATTGCAAACAGCTGGCTTTTATCCCAGCTTGACTTTAACAGAACTCATTGAATTATTTGTTGGATTGTATCAAACAGAAATTGATCCTTTATCCTTACTAAATAAAGTAAATTTGTCCGATAAGGCGAATGCGAAATTTAAACAATTAAGTGGGGGACAAAAACAAAGATTTTCTATTGCAACCACTTTAATCAATAAGCCTACTATTGTTTTTTTAGACGAACCCACTACTGGGCTTGATCCTCAAGCACGCCGTAATTTATGGGATTTAATTAAGGAGATTAGGGATAATGGAACAACAGTAATCATCACCACACATTATATGGATGAGGCTGAAGTTTTGTGTGATCGTGTGGCGATTATAGATAGTGGTGAAATTATTGCAATTGATACACCCAATGCACTCATTGACCAATTGGTGGCAACAGGTTTTGAAAAAGTGAAGGAAGTCAAAAAAGCAAATTTGGAAGATGTATTTATACATCGTACAGGTAAAGCGTGGAGAGAAGATTGAATAAAAGACAACAAAATATTTTTAAAATAAATTAATTATTATGACAGCAGATCCACGTTATCCCATTGGCAAATATGAGCCTATGCCATTTTCTGAAGCAACAAAAAAGCAATGGATCAATGAAATTAGGGTTACCCCAGCTGACATTGAATTTACAATACAGCATTTAGATAAGGCACAATTAGATACACCATATAGAGAAGGTGGTTGGACCGTACAGCAGTTGATTGGGCATATTGCGGATAGTCACATGAATGCTTTCATTCGATTTAAATTAGCACTCACAGAAGATACACCTCCAATAAAACCGTATCAACAGGATGCCTGGGTAAATACGGCAGATGTATTAAATACACCTGTGAACTATTCAACAACAATTTTGCATGCACTTCATCACCGTTGGGTTGTTTTGCTAGAATCAATGACTGATGAACAATGGCAATGTAAATTATACCACCCTGAACGTAAAGCAGATGTAAGCTTGTGGGATATGCTTTGTATTTATTCTTGGCATGGAAAGCATCATATTGCCCATATCAAAAATTTATGCGAACAAAAAGGTTGGTAAATGAATACTACTTTAATTTGTTTTGTTAAGTTGACTTCGGTCCACTTCGGCAACTAAAAATACACTTCCAATCACTAATATTAAATCATTGGCGGTTGCATTTTTATTTGCAGCTTGTAAAGCAATATTGACATTTTCAAATTGGCTACCGTATAAATCAAACGTATTTCCTTTACTGGCTAATTCACTAACGGGTAATGCTCTTGGTATGTGAGATTGTGTAAAATAGTATTTTGCTTTTTTGGGTAGTAAATTTAAAACGGCATTCACATCCTTGTCTTTGACCATCCCTGTTACGATATGTAATTGTGCATAGTGGAGGCTTTCTAACTGTTCTAATAATGCTTTTATACCGTGTTCATTATGCGCAACATCTAAAATGATTCTTGGGTTTGTTTGTATGCATTCCCATCTGCCCATTAATCCTGTATTTTTACCCACATGAAGTAACCCCTTCAAAATTTTGCTTGCACTTAGTTGCCAACCCATCGTGGTTAGTATTTGCATTGCAACTAATACACCTTTCAAGTTTTTATATTGGTATTTGCCAGGCAAATCACATTCCACTGTAAATGATTTTGGGAATAAGGGTGCGTCTAATAAATGAATCAGTGGTTGATTAAATTCAAATAAGGAGGTTTGCCAATTATTTTGGAAGGATTTAAATTGAATGAAATCTTGGGCAAAATAAATTGGGGCAAGTAAGCTAGTTGCTTTTTGTTCAAATATATTTTTTGTTTCAGGAAGCACTTCGCTAATCACTACTGGGGTAGCTGCTTTAATAATTCCTGCTTTTTCAGATGCGATTTCGGTTAATGTATTTCCAAGGAGGGCCATGTGGTCCAAACCAATATTGGTAATAATACTTAATATCGGGTTAATGATATTAGTGCTGTCTAATCTGCCGCCTAATCCGGTTTCAATGATGGCGATATCCACATTTTCATCAGCAAAATATTCAAAAGCCATTCCAACGGTAATTTCGAAAAAGCTTGGTTCCACTTTTTCAATAAATGGTTTCATTTTATTGGTAAAAGAAGTCACAAATTTTTCCGAGCACATGATCCCATTTACTTTGATGCGCTCTCTAAAATCATATAAGTGCGGGGAAGTGTATAATCCGGTTTTATATCCTGCTTCTTGTAACATAGATGCCAACATATGACTTGTTGAACCTTTTCCATTGGTACCTGCAATATGAATTGTTTTGAATTTATTTTGTGGGTTACCCAGAAAATCACAAATAGCGATGGTGTTGTGTAAGTCGGCCTTTATCGCAGCTGGGCCAATACGACTAAATAATGGTAAGCGACTATATAAGTAGTCAATGGTGTCTTGATAGGACATTTTACTTGTTGAAAATTTTATTGGTTTTCAAACTTGAATTTAACAGTCACATTGGAAATGTGGTCGGAAGTATTAAAGCTGATCTTTGTTAGGTATTGAACAATTGCTTTTTTATATTTACTATCGTTGGATGAGGAGCCTTTCACAATTTGTACAAAGCGACCTGTGCCTAATGGACTTACTTCAATTTCAGCATAAATAGTGGCAGGTTCAACATCACCATTAAATAAGTAGGCTTTGGTGATACGTCTGTCACCTTTGGTCACAAATGGACCGCCCTCACCAGCATAACTTTTCCCATCTATACTTCCATTTGCAACACCTTGATCACCTTTGCCTCCGGCGATACCTTGGTCTTTAACCTCATTATAGCTGTCCTGGTTATTGCCGCCCTTTCCATTGCCCCCAGCATATTTACCCATCAATGCCTTTGGTTTTGGTGCAGGAGGAACTGGTGTTGATTTTAATTTATTTTTAGCATTGGATGATTTTATTGCTTCGTCATTTTCACCGGTAGCGCTATTATCAATTTTAATGGCATTCGCATTAGCACTTGCTTTTACCATTTTTGAATTTCCTATTTCTGGCGCCGGGGCGTCTTTACTTTTTGGTGCGATTTCGCCTGCGCCTGTTTCGCTATTTCCTAAATTCACTTCCATATAACTAGGCTCAGGCGGAATGATGGTTGGGGCAGCTTGATTCCAATTAAATATAAAAAACAACAAGGAGAGTAACACGCAAATAAGCGTGGTATAAATACCTGCTTTAATATTCTTTTGTTGTTCGAAATTTAATTCCATAGTTTAAAATTAATGGAAAAAAACATCATAACCCAATCTGCAAAGGGTAGCGATAATAACAATTAAAAAAACAGTACGAATAAACTGATTTCCTTTTTGAATCGCCATTTTGGATCCAAGTATACCTCCAACGGCATTACAAATGGCCATAGGGATTGCGATTGACCACATAATGCTTCCTTTAATGATAAATAATACGATGGATCCAAGATTTGTAGCCAAATTCACCACTTTGGCATGTGCATTCGCTTGTAAAAAATCAAACCCCAAAAAGCTAATGAAAGCGAGTACCAATAAGCTTCCAGCACCCGGTCCTATAAAACCGTCATAAAAACCTAGTGCCAAACATAATAATGCGCCTTTGCTTGTTGAAAACACCAAAGCATTATGGGTATTGAACTGTCCTAGGCTTTTTTTTGTGAAAGTATAAATTGCAATAATCACCAATACAAAAAATATTATGGGTTTCATGTAATAATTGCTCACAATGGTTAAGCAATAGGATCCTGTAAATGATGCAGCAAAGGCAATGCTGGTAAAAAGAAGCATTCTTTTTAAGGGAATTTTAACTTTTTGCAGGTATTCTCTTGCGGCAAAAAAAGTGCCGGTGAAGGAAGGAATTTTCAGTGAACCAATAACGCGTGCCACTGATTCATTGGGCATTAAAATTAATCCAGCGGGCGTTTGAATTAATCCACCACCGCCAACAATCGCATCTACAAATCCGGCAATAAATGCGATTACGCATAATAATATCATTGTATTATCCATGCACTTTTTTTGAAGGCCAGGTATTGATAATAATACCTGATAATATGATTAAACCGCTAATGGCTTGAAATAAGGTAAATGTTTCATTTAGCACAAACACCGCTTCAATGGAACTTAATAAAGGAATCAGCGTGCCAAATAACGCAGTTTTACCTACGCCTAACTTACTGATAGCGCTATTCCATAAAAAGTAAGCAATGGTTGAATTGCCAATACCTATATATAAGATGATCAAAAGAAATTGTCCTGAAAATTGAATAGGTTGAACATAGGTCATCTCATATAATGAAAATGGTAACAGGATGGTAGCGCCAATGGCAAAGATGCAAAGCAAAAAGCTATTCGATGAAATTCCAGCGGGCATTTTTTTTACATACACATTGTAAGTTCCAAAACAAGAACCTGCAGCCACCATCCACAAATCACCTGTAGCAAATTTAAATTGCATGATATTGTTGATATCGCCTTTGGATACCAAAAGCAGGATCCCTATAATTCCTAAAATAATTCCTGATATGTTTTTCCAATGTAGTTTTTCGTGCACCACAATTGCTGCGAGCACCGTTGCAACAATGGGGTGGATGATGGATCCAATAAGTGCCATATTAATGGCCGTAGTATAATGTCCAGCGGTATATATTAAGCTATTATAAATTGCAATACCCACCAACCCCATTAAAAAAAAGTAGGTTTTGTTTTGTTTGAATATTGGTAATTCGTTTTTGAAATTTTTATAGGCAAAGGGAAACATGCTAATGGTGGCTACCGTCCATCTTAAAAAAGTTAAGCTAAACGGGCCTGCTAAATGTATCGCATATCTTGAAACAATAAAATTACCCGACCAGATGAAGCTTGCAGTAATGGCAAGTAGGGCACCTAGTTGGTATTGTTTGTTAAATTGGTTTTTCAATTTTACTTGTTTAGTGATGTGCGAAGTTTTCGCTAAAGTCACCTTTGATTCTTTCAATTGGAGGATTGTAATAACCAAATTTTAAATTTGGAAATTCTTCTTGAATTAATTCCATCATTTGTTTGATGCCCATAATTTCTCCCATTTCGGTAAATCCTATTTTTCCTAAATACCAATCTGGATCAATATTAAAATTACGCCATTGAATCATTTTCAAATCGGTATCAATAATGAGTTGTCTTAAAGCTTCATACTCTGCAACACTATCCGTCATGCCTGGGAAAACAAAATAGTTGATACTGGTCCATTTTCCTGCAGCGGACATTACACGAATACTTTCTTTGATATCTGCAAATGTGTAATTATTTGGACGATAATAGGCATTGTAAACTTCCTCACGCGCTGAATTCAAACTTACACGTAAGCTGTCTAATCCAACTGCAGCAAGTGCTGCTACTGCTTTTGGATCGGATCCGTTGGAGTTAATATTAATACTTCCTTTATCCGTATGTTTTCTTATTTCAATAATGGATTCCTTAATGGTTTCCCACATTAATAAAGGTTCGCCTTCACAACCTTGCCCAAAGCTAATAATTGGGAAAGGCGCACTCATTAAATGTGGTACTGTATATTCAACGACTTCAGCAGCGGTTGGCTTAAAGGTTAATCTGTCTTGGGTGGAAACAATTGTTTCATCCAAAGGTTGGAAGGAAATACATCCAATACAATTGGCATTACATGCAGGTGAAATAGGTATGGGACATTCCCAACGGCCCATCGCTAAATTACGTGCTGCAGGGCAGGTATAGGTTTGACAACAGTTTTCCATTAAGTGTTTCACCAATCGGTTTTGACTATATAAGGAAAGTAATTGTTGCGTTCCAGTTTCAATGGTTTCTTGATCATATCCTTCACAATCCTGTCTAATATCTTTTTCAATTCGCACTGCAGGTACATAGTTTTTTCCATCCAACCAGCCTACAGCAGTGTAACAAAATAAAGGTAATGTTGGCGCATCATCTTCCATGGTTTCATAAGCAGCAACGTATAAACCAGTGTGTGCGGGAGGAATAAATGCTGCCACTGCCCATCCAAGTTCGCAAAGTCGCATTTCGCCTGTTTCCACATCAATGCCAATGCCACGACGGCCTGGTAATTCGTATAAGTTTCCGCCATTAGGTAATTCAATCCAATCTTCTACTGGAATAGGATAGGCATCCCATCCAGCCCTGCCTGCTACATACAAACTTGTATCTTCAAAAATTTGCCCTTCGCCATCAGAGTATAATAAAAAGGGAGATGCGTTTATTGACATGCGACAAAGGTATTAATAAGCGATTAGATAGGAAGCTTTTGTGCGAATAATATTCGCCATGAAATAGCAACTTGCCATAGCCTATTGGTTATTTGCCTGAATTTGTTCTTTGCAAAAGCTGTTAAATTCTACGGTGATTGCTTCAGAAACAGGCTCATTAATTTGCTTTTGAATCAAGGAATTATTTTTAAAGTCAATGGTGATATAATCATCCTTGATCATTAAATTTTGAATGGCGCCCCATGGAATATGCTTTTTGGGAAAGGTATTGATCACAATTCCGGCAGGGTCTACCGCAATTTCATAGGGAAATTTTACTTGGCGCTCAAAAAGGGCTGCGATTAAGAATATTCCTGCAATTATTAAGCCATTGGGTTGTAAAAACCAGCCCCAGGAAGCAAATAGCAATCCCAATCGGTAGTAGGGCATAGTTCCTCTTTTGCGCTGAAAAAGGCAAAAAATCCACCAACTAATGCTGGAAGTCATGATGGCGAAAATCAATGCAGGCTTGGGAAATAAGCCTAAATAGATGGAATAGGAGAAGGAAATCACCGAAATGAAAATCATAAATTGGCTAATACGATCCACATTTTTAAAATCGGGGCTTTTGCAAACAATAATATAGTCAAATACGCGCATAATGGGTGGTTTCGAGATGTGTAAAATTTGGTGCAATTTAACGCAGTTTGGTTAACTTTGCAATATGAAGAAAATGCATGTTGTATTATTAGTCCTAATTGCTATTTCGATAGTCGTGTTAATTAGCTATACGGGGGATTTGAGTAGTTATGAGACCGTCGCGTCGGCGAAGCAAAAGGAAGGCAAGTTCGTTAATCTTATTGTAAAGATGGACAAGTCAATCGCCGTAGATTATGATCCAGTAAAGGATCCTAATTTATTAAAATTTCATGTACAGGATAGCTTGGGTGGAAAAATTGCAGTCGTATATCATAATACCATGCCTACAGATATGGAAAAGTCAGAACGTTTGGTACTTAAAGGAAAAGTTCAGGGGGATGTTTTTGAATGTTCTTCAATTGTAATGAAATGCCCTTCCAAATACAAGGACAACCCAAATGCAATGAAGGACCAACCTGTCACTATTAGTAATTAATCATTTTATATATTTTAATGAATACCACCACATTTATAGGGGAGCATTTACTTCCTGGCCAAATCGGATATTTCTTAGCCATACTTTCATTCGTTGCTGCATTACTAGCTACTTTTTCTTTTGCAAAAGCTTTTTATTCGCAGACGATTGAATCTGAAATTCAGTGGAATAAATTAGCAAAAACAGCATTTGTCATAGAAGCGGTTTCTATAGTATCCTGTTTTCTTGTTTTATTTTATCTTATTTACAATCATCTTTTTGAATATAAATATGCATACTCGCATAGTGATATAAGTTTACCATTTCAATATTTATTAAGTTGTTTTTGGGAAGGGCAGGAAGGAAGTTTTTTATTATGGAGTTTCTGGCATTCGGTACTGGGTTTAATTTTAATGACCAAGGCAAAAAAATGGGGTAAGAATATTAATGGCGTGATGATGGTACTCAATTTTGTGCAGGTATGTTTGGCTACCATGATTGTAGGCTTATACATTTTTGATTTCAAATTAGGCAGCAGTCCATTTATATTATTAAGACATGAAATGACTTGGCCTATTTTATCACGTCCTGATTACTTACAATTTGTAAAAGATGGCACTGGATTAAATACCACTTTACAAAATTATTGGATGGTGATACATCCACCCGTATTATTTTTAGGATTCGCATCCACCACAATACCATTTGCATTTGCAGTTGCTGGCTTACTGAAAAAAGAAAATAATTGGATGGATTCTGCTTTGCCTTGGGCCACTTTTTCGGCGGGGATACTTGGATTAGGAATCATGATGGGTGCTGCTTGGGCATATGAGAGTTTAAACTTTGGCGGTTATTGGGCTTGGGATCCAGTGGAAAATGCTTCCTTGGTTCCTTGGCTGGTTTTAGTTGCGGGTATTCATACCTGTTTAATTTATCGAAAAAAAGGAACGAGTTTAAAAGCAACCTATTTGTTTTTAGGATTAAGTTTTTTATTGGTTTTATATTCCACATTTTTAACACGCAGTGGAATTTTAGGAGATACTTCAGTGCATGCATTTACTGATTTGGGCATGAACGCACAATTACTTGGCTATTTATTAATTTTTGTCATTCCTTATTTTGGTTTGTTTTTTTATAGATATAAACATTTAAAGGAGCCACAAGAGGAAGATGAAATAAGCAGTCGTGAGTTTTGGATGTTGGTCGGCTCCTTGGTTTTATTTTTATCTGCTGTAGTGATTATCGCCATTACTTCCATTCCTGTATTTAATAAAATATTTGGTACTAAAATTGCGCCACCGGAGGATCCGGCTTTTGCACATAATCAAGTGCAAATTTTTGTTGCGATTATCATCGGAATTTTAACTGCTATTGGGCAATTTTTAAAATTCAAAGCCACGAGTGCGGAAAATTTTATCAAAAATATTAAATGGCCATTAATTGTAACAGCAATATTAAGTGCAATTATTTTTTATTTTATAGGCATCGCTTATGAAGAAAAAGGGATTGGTTATTTAGGTGCTTTATATGTGGGTGTGGTGGCTGCCACATTTGGAATAATCGCAAATGCTTTTTATTGGTTCAATATTTTAAAAGGCAAATTAAAATCGGCTGCTGCTAGTGTGGGTCATATCGGATTTACCATGGTATTGTTAGGTATATTGATCTCCTCTTCCAATAAAACAGTATTGAGTTGGAACACCACAGGGATATCTCCTTTAAAAGAAGATAATGCGAAAAACAATCCAACGGGGAATCCCAGAGAAAATATTACTTTATTTGAAGGGGTGGAAACGGATATGGGCAAGTATATGGTTACTTATCAAAGAGACACTTTGGATGGCTTAGACAAACGTTTTTTCGAATTAAACTTTAAAGAGAAAAAATCGGACCATAGTTTCTTATTGTATCCAGATGTATTGAAAAATAATAAGATGGAAGGGTTTTCGGCAAACCCATCTTCTAAACACTATTGGAATAAAGACATTTTTGTTTATGTGACTTCATTTCAAGATCACAGTGAGGAGGATACCACAAGGTTTAAGCCACATCAAATTGCGATTGGTGATTCCATTTTTTATAGCAATGGAACTATTAAGCTGGATAATGTTTTAATTAATCCAAATCCCAAAGCGGCCGCGGGTACTAATGAGTTAGTGTTACAAATGACGGTCACCTCAAAAGAGGGGCTGAAGTTTGAAGCGAAGCCTGGAATCCTATTAGAAGGGATGACATTGAATCAAACGTTAGATACGGTAAAAGCGCAAAATTTAGTATTAAGCTTTAATAAAGTGGTAGATCAAAAGAAAGGTATTTTGGAGATTGGGGTAAAAGAATCTGCGGCTTTAACTAATTTAATTACCCTAAAAGTATATGAGTTTCCTTTTATAAATATTTTATGGCTGGGGATTATAGTCATGACGATTGGATTTATGATGTCAGCATATGCCCGATTGAAAAAGTTAAAATCTAAATAAAAAGGTTACCTCTTTGGTAAAAGGGTATTAATTAAAAGAATGAAGCAAATCCATAAATATATTGTTGTACTCGTCTTCCTGGGAGTAGCTCCTATGGTGAGTTATGCACAACAATTTATGGATACATTGCGTGTGGAGGCTTATATCACACCTGAAGGGGATACCATTCCGCAATCTTGGCTACCTTCGGTTGAAGTTTCAGCTAAGCAAACAAATTACTGGAGAAAATATTGGAAGGATTGGACAAGGCTTCGCAATGCTGTTTATGTTACTTATCCCTATGCAAAATCGGCAAGTAAAGTGATTAGTGAAGTGAATGCGGAATTGGCTAATGTAAAAGATGAAAATAAGCGAAAGCAAATTATCAAATCAAGGGAAAAGGAATTAAAAAAAGAATTTGCGGATAAAATAACCAACTTATCTGTATACCAAGGAAAAGTATTGATGAAGCTCATTAATCGAGAAACGGGAAATAATTGTTATAATTTAATTAAAGAATTTAAAGGGGGTTTAAGTGCCGGTGTTTGGCAGGCAGTGGCCTTTGTTTTTGGAAGTAGTTTAAAGCAACAATATGATCCTGTAGGGGATGATCAAGAACTTGAAAAAATTGTTAAGGAAGTTCAAAAGCTCTATGGCTATAGGGGGTAGTTAGTTTTGTAATTAAGGTAGGTATTTGACACCTATTTTGTACCTTTGGCCGAATTGATTGTGACTCATGAGCGAAGAAAAAAGTTTAAATTTTATTGAAGAAATCATCTCGAATGATTTAGCGGAAGGGAAATACAAGTCTATCTTGACCAGATTTCCTCCTGAACCCAATGGCTATTTACATATTGGACATGCCAAAAGTATATGTTTAAATTTTGGATTAGCAAATCGTTTTGGCGGCGCTACTAATTTGCGTTTTGATGATACCAATCCGGCAACCGAGGAAACGGAATATGTGGATAGTATAAAAGCGGATGTTCAATGGCTCGGTTTTAATTGGGTGAAGGAATGTTATGCATCAGATTATTTTGATCAATTATATCAATATGCTATTCAGTTAATTGAACAAGGAGTGGCATATGTAGATGATAGCAGTCCTGAGGAAATTGCCCTTCAAAAAGGAACGCCAACTATGGCTGGAACTGGTAATGACTTCAGAAATCGAAGCATTGCCGAAAACTTAGCATTATTTAATGAAATGAAGGAAGGCAAGTTTGCGGATGGAACAAAAGTGTTACGCGCAAAAATTGATTTAGCAAGTCCTAATATGCATATGCGTGATCCTTTATTGTACAGAATTAAAAGGGCTACACATCATCGCACTGGAGATACTTGGTGTATTTATCCAATGTACGATTTTGCGCATGGTCAAAGTGACTCCATTGAAAATATTACACATTCCATTTGTACTTTGGAATTTATACCGCATCGTTCTTTGTATGATTGGGGTATAGCACAATTAGGTATTTTTCCTTCTAAACAATATGAGTTTGCGCGACTAAATATGACTTACACAATTATGAGTAAGCGTAAGTTGCTGCAATTGGTCACGGAAGGGCATGTAACAAGTTGGGATGACCCAAGAATGCCTACGATCAGTGGTATGCGTCGCAGAGGGTATACGCCTGAAAGTATTCGTGATTTTTGTGAACGTATAGGAATCGCAAAACGTGAAAATATTATTGACTTTAGTTTATTAGAATTTTGTGTTAGAGAGCATTTGAATAAAATTGCACAACGTAGAATGGTGGTGACAGATCCTGTGAAATTAATCATCACCAATTACGCGCAAACGGAGGAGATGTTAAGTTCCGAAAATAATCCAGAGGATACAGAAGGTGGGGTAAGACAAGTGCCGTTTAGTAATGAGTTGTGGATTGAGCGAGATGATTTCATGGAAGAACCGACAAAAAAATATTTTAGATTGGGTCCTGATTTGATGGTGCGTTTAAAAAGTGCCTATATTATCAAATGTGATCGATTTGAAAAAGATGCAGCAGGTAAAGTGCAAACTATTTATGCAAGCTACTTTGATAACAGTAAAAGTGGCGCTGATACATCAGGGCTTCATGTAAAAGGCACTTTACATTGGGTGAGTGCAAAGCATGCAGTACCAGTGATATTGAATGAATATGATCGCTTATTTAGTGTGGAAGATGTCGCGAACGCAGAAGGGGATTTCAAGGATTATATTAATCCTAATTCATTAAATACAACAACAATTGCATGGGGTGAGCCTGCATTGTTAAACGATGCGCCTGAAATGCGCTTCCAATTTTTAAGAAAAGGCTATTTTTATCAGGACACAACAAGTACAAAGGATAAATTGGTATTTAATCGTACGGTAACATTGAAAGATGCTTGGGCGAAAGAGCAAAAAAAATAAATAAGCATGTTGACCCTGGAAAACTTTAAGGAACAATGGGAAAGAAAGTTTCCAGACATTAGTTTAAAGCACACTCATTTCCTTTTGGCAGTGAGTGGTGGCTTGGATAGTGTGGGCTTAACCTATATGATGCATTTGCTAGGCGCAAAATGTACTATTGCCCATGTTAATTTTCAATTAAGAGGGGAGGAAAGTAAGCGCGATGAGCAGTTTGTCACTGACTTTGCGAATCGATTACAAATACCATTCAAAGTAAATCGATTTGAAACAGCGGCCTATGCAGAAACCTATAAAATGGGTATTCAGCAGGCGGCTAGAGAAATTAGATATGCTTGGTTTGACCAATTGTTAAAGGAAATCAAAACTAATTTAGCGGACAATAATGATCAAGTTGTTTTATTGACAGCGCATCATGCAGATGACCAAGTAGAAACCGTTTTGATGCAATTATTCCGTGGTACTGGATTACACGGACTCACGGGTATTCCTGATTTTCGTAATGATAGTATTCATGTTTGCAGACCATTATTGGGATATACCAAAAATCAAATAAGGAATTTTGCTAAAGAGTATTCATTGACTTTTGTGGAAGATAGTTCCAATGAAAAAAATGACTATACAAGAAATTTAATCCGAAATAAGTTGCTGCCTGCCATACAAGAAGTGTATGCGCAAGCAACAGAAAATGTGTTGGATACAGTGGCAAGATTAAAAGAAGCGGAAGTAATTGTCAATAATACGATTGCTGCCTTTTGGAAAAAAGGGAAAAAAACACGGCATGGCATTGAAACAATTTCAATTCAGCATTGGAAAAAAGTTAAAGATAATCATACTTATACCTGGGGCTTTATTCAATCCTATGGATTTAAACCACAACAAATTGTGGAAGTCCATAAACTTTTAGATGCAAGTAATGGAGCATATATCGCCACAGCTTCACATCGTTTTATAAAATTCAATGATACGATTCAGGTAGTGCCCAATAATTCTAATACCGAGCATTTGATGGTATATGTGGGCGAAGGTGATTTACAAACCAATAACGGATTGTTACATTTTGAAACGCTTGATGCTGACAATATAGGTGACATGAATAAAGAGGCTCATTTTGCTTATTTAGATGCTGACAAAATTGAATGGCCACTTTTATACCGTACTTGGCAATCCACGGATTACTTTTATCCATTAGGGCTTCGCAAAAAAAAGAAACTAAATCATTTTTTAGGTAGCCTAAAACTAAGTCCAGCTATAAAGCAACGCATAGGTGTATTAACCATGGGAG
>JBIIRW010000056.1:0-10988 GCA_044341385.1 Sediminibacterium sp.
GCGGAGATAGTTGGACTTTAGCTTCAACTGTTGCTTCAGGTTTTCCTACTGGCGAAGGTGTCGGTAGAATTGGTATTGCAGTTTATCCTGAAAATCCATCTATTGTTTATGCGATTGTTGACAATAACGCCCAGCAATCTGATACAACAATAAAAAGATATAGTGATACCACTCGATATGCATTGCGTGATTTTAAAGATTTAACGGTTGATCAATTTTTAGCTTTGGATGATCGTAAGTTTACCAATTTTATTCGTTCACCTCGTAATGGCTTGCCAATGAAATACACGGTAGCTGGTATCAAGGAAGATGTAAAGTCGGGCAAATTATTACCTTCTTGTATATGGGATTATTTATACGATGCAAACACTGCTTTATTTGAAACACCGATTATTGGTGCTGAAGTATATCGCAGTGAGGACGCAGGAGCAACCTGGAAAAAAACAAATACTAAGCCAATTAATTTATATAGTACCTATGGTTATTATTTTGGTAAAGTATTTATAAGCCCTACCAATGCAGATAAAATAATTATCACAGGCGTTGGTATATTATTAAGTAAAGATGGTGGTAAAACGTTTAAAGAAATAGGTAAGGAAAATGTACATTCTGATCATCATTACGCATGGTTAAATGGTCAAAAAGACGGGCATATTATTATTGGCAATGATGGTGGTTGTAATATTACTTATGATAATGGCGATCATTGGTTTAAGGCAAATACACCTCCGGTGGGTCAATTTTATAATATAAATTTTGATATGGCAAAGCCTTACAATGTTTATGGTGGCTTACAGGATAATGGTACTTGGATGGGTTCAAGCCAAACCAAAGAAAGCTATGATTGGTTTGATAGTGGGCATAATCCTTATACCATGTTAAATGGAGGAGATGGCATGCAAGTGCAGGTAGATACTAGAGATAATAAAACTATTTATAGTGGTTCTCAATATGGTGCATATTCAAGACAGAATTTAACTACTAAGGAGCGAAAGTTTATCAGACCATTACGTAATTTAGGAGAGCCTGCATTTAGATTCAACTGGCAAACACCAATTTTATTAAGTAAGCATAACCAAGATGTTTTTTATTATGGAAGTAATAAATTTCACCGCTCTATGAGTAAAGGAGATAGTTTAGTAACATTAAGTACTGAATTAAGTTCAAACCCAGCGCAAGGCGATGTTCCTTATGGTACTTTAACAACTATGAGTGAAAGTCCATTCCGTTTTGGTTTAATTTATGTAGGAACAGATGACGGTATGATTCACATTTCAAAAGATGGCGGATATACATTTACTTTATTGAGTGCAAAATTACCTAAAGGTTTATATGTGAGCAGGGTATTGGCAAGTGCGTATAGTGAATCACGCGTTTATGCGACATTGAACGGATATCGTAACGATCATTTTAATGCTTATGTGTATGTAAGTAATGATTATGGTACAACTTGGACGCAAATCATGAAGGATTTGCCATTAGAAGCAGTCAATGTAATTACCGAAGATAATATTTCAAGCCAAGTTTTATATGTTGGTACGGATGGTGGTTTGTATGTAAGTACAGATGGTGGTAATAGTTCCATGGGATGGAGTAAAGGCTTACCTAACGCGGTACCTATTCACGATATCGTGATTCATCCAAGAGATAATGAAATTATTTTAGGTACCCATGGCCGTAGTTTGTACACAAGTAAGTTGGATGATTTACATAAAAAAGTACAAGCAAAAAAGTAATTAGCTGATTCAAATACTGTAAGCATTTAAGTGCTATTTATAAAGAACCCCAAGCTTGCTTGGGGTTCTTGTTTTTGGATGTACTGAACTAAAATAGGGATAAACTATTTCTTTAATTATTTCTTATTACTTGCGGTTGATACTTTTAATTTAAACGAAGTAAACTAAAGTAGGCGTAAAATTTAAATGAAGTAAACTTATAAGTACAAAAGGAGTTATTTGAACTGATCAAAATAAGGCACTTCGTCATTGGAAACCGCCTCTTTTTCTTGCCAATAAGCAAGGGTTACTATAGTTCCGTTGTCGGTTTTTAATTGACGACCAAAAATAGCATTGGTGGCATTAAAGGTTAAATCGGTTACACCCACTGTAAAAGTAGTTGGTGCTGGGGGCGCTTCAGGAACTGGAGGCGCGGGTGCTGGTGTCGTCGCATCGCCTTCAAATGCAGGAGCTGCAACTGGCGCGGCCGGTGCTGCTTTAGGGGCAGGGCTTCCCACTACTACAACTTGGTATTTATTTAATTCCAATAATTGCTTCAAGAATGCAACGCGTTGTTGACTTGCATTCTTTTCAACAATCGCACATTTAATACTATCTAAATCTTCAAATTCGTGGTTCTTATTAATTGCCATAATCAACTATTTTTTTACAAGCCAATACTTAGTGAATAAATATAATCATATACCATACTAGCTAATCCAGTAATAATAATTCCTGCTACACAGATATACATTGCCAACTTTGTTATTCCTGGAACGCTTAATTTTTGAATCGGTTGCTCATTTTCCTCCATGAATATTGCCTTCACCACTTTTAAGTAATAGAAAAAGGAAATGACCATATTTAACGCAGCAAAAGTAATGAGTCCGTAATTTTCTTTAGCAGCACCAGCCATCATTAAAAATAATTTACCAAAAAATCCTGCAGTAGGAGGCACCCCTGCTAATGAAAATAAAGCAATCGTTAAAACCCATGATAAAAAAGGGTTGGTTTTATAAAATCCTTTAAAGTCTGAAATATTTTCCTTCCCTGTTAATGCACTCACCACGGTTACTACCCCAAAGGCAGCTAAATTAGAGAATACATAAATTAAAACAAAGTACACCAATGAAGCAGATCCTGCTTGCGAACTTCCTGAAATACCAATTAAAATAAAGCCCACCTGTGCAATAGATGAAAATGCAAGGAAGCGTTTGAAATTATCCTGTCTGATTGCAAATAAATTACCAATTAAAATAGTTGCCACCGATAACACTACCAAAACCCCATACCAAACGGTAGCGATTGGTGTGAATACTTTATATAAAATAGAGGTAAAGGTAAATAATACAGCTGCCTTAGATACCACCGATAAAAACGCAGTCACTGCTACTGGTGAACCCTCGTATACGTCTGCGGTCCATAAGTGAAAAGGGACTGCAGATATTTTAAATGCAAAACCAGAGACCAATAAAATGAATGCAAACAATTGCATTGGGTCATTACCGATATGCGCTGTTAATACGTCAAAGCTTAGTGTGCCACTAGTGCCGTATAAAAATGAAATACCCATTAATAAAATACCAGAGGAGAATGCAGAGGATAGGATTAATTTCATCGCAGCTTCGGATGACTTACGCTTTGCCAAATCGAAGTTGGCTGCAGCAGCCAATGGAATAGTGCTCATTTCGAGCCCTAAATAAAACATTAATAAGTTGCCACTTGAAATCATAAAAAACATGCCCAGTAAGGAAGTGAATATGAGTAAATAAAATTCAGCAACTTGCTTATGATGTTTCAACCATGCGTAGGATTGCATGGAGATTAAAAGTATCGCTAAGTTTAATATGTTTTTTTCTAATACAATAAAGGCGTTGGTTGTAAACATACCATTAAATGCACCGCCTTCGCTCATGCCAAATAACCCCGCTGCCAGGTTGACAAATAATAAAATATTAATGAGGTTCAAAACCGTTTCATTACTTCTTTCTTTGCCTATTTTAATAAATAGCAATAAAAATATAAGTAAGCTAAGTATAAGTTCCTGTCTGAGTAATATAAAAATGTTAGATAGCATTAGTCTAATTATTTAAGGGTAATGGCTTTGTCAATATTGATCATTAAAAAATCAGTGGCGGGCATAATCAATTGGTTAATTAAGAACGGTGCCAACCCAATAATTAATATGCCTACGATTAACAAACCAGCTGCAAATTTTTCGTTCCAGGTAGCATCACCTAAAAGAGTATGCTCGTCTGAAATAGGTCCCATAATGGTTTTACCTGTCGCACGTAATATATAAACTGCAGTGACTACAATAGAGGCTGCTGATATAATGGTTGCGATACGGTAAAACCCATCTGGATTTTGCCAAGCGCCCATAAATACGGTCATCTCTGCCACAAAACCACTAAAGCCAGGCAAACCAAGGGAACATAAACCTGCAATTACAAACACGGTAGATATAAAGGGCATTACTTTCAATAAGCCGCCTAATTGTGCAACCATTCTGGTGTGGGTTCTGGAATAAATCATGCCAATAGCAGCAAAAAATAAAGCCGTCATTAATCCATGGGACACCATTTGAATCACTGCGCCATTAATAGATGTTTTATTCAACATGCCAATTCCTAAAATGACAAAACCACAGTGACTGATGGAAGAATAGGCGTTGATATATTTTAAATCGGTTTGCATCATGGTTGCAAATGCGCCATAGATGATTGCAATAGTAGCGAGTAAGATAATTATCCAGGAATAACTGTGTGCAGCATCAGGCATTAATGCTGCCATGCGTAAACAACCATAACCTCCAAGCTTCATGGAGATGCCCGCTAAAAACATGGAAGCTGCCGTAGGTGCTGAAGCGTGACCATCGGGTACCCAAGTATGAAAAGGGAATAAGGCTGCAAATATGCCAAAGCCTAAAAATAAAAATGGGAAAAAGAATTTTTGTACACCTAATGAAATGCCCATTTGTCCAATTTGTACCATATCAAAGCTGTGCGTGTTATAATAAATACCCATTAAGCCAACAAACACCAATGCTGAACCCGCCATTAACATTAAGGCCAGCTTCATAGCGCTGTTTTCTTTTTTGCCACTGCCCCAAATTCCAATTAATAAAAATTTAGGAATAACGGCTACTTCTAAAAAGAAAAACAAAGTGAACAAATCCAAGGAGATAAAAAATCCGTAAGCGCCCATGCTTAATAATACCAATAAGAAAAAATATTCCTTACTTAATTTTTCCATAGTCCAGGAAACAAGTATGCCCGCAACCACGACTAAAGCGCTTAATAATATCATGGCGAGTGCTATACCATCAATGCCAATATGGTAATTAATATTTAATGCTTTAAACCAAACGGCATTTGTTTCAAATAAATAGGTAGCAGTATTGCCTGCAGCCCTTTGATCCATAAATAATTTCAACAACCAACCAGCAGCGCCTAATTGTACTAATGATCCTGCTAATCCAATGACTCTTATTTGTGCTAAATTCTTGCTCAATAAAATGAGTAAGGCGGTTAGCAAGGGTAATAAGATGAGTAATGATAAGTTCATATAAATATTTTATTTCCAGATATAAATAAATAAAATTGACAATGCAATAACACCGCCAAAAAAGTAAAGCGCATAATTTTGTACTTTACCCGATTGTAATCCTTTAATCGCTGCTGAAATTTTTGCTGTTGTATTGGCCAATAACAACATAAAGCCATCAACAATATTTCGGTCGGCCCAAGCAATAGGTTGTCCAATCAATGGGAAAACAATTTTCTTGGTAATAAACAAATACAATTCATCCACATAAAACTTTTTGTAGGCAGCGCTGTAAAAGCCACCAAATAGCGCAACTGCTTTGTCCGATTTTGCATTTTGCGTTTTATAAAAACTAGCCGATAGTAAAATAGCCATGATCGATAATGCGACAGGGGCAATAGAAAATACCAAATCAATATGTGTTTCTAATGCCAATCCATCGGAAGTGATGAATTGAGAAAAAGGAATAAATCCAACCCCTATTGCACAAGCTGTTAATATAAGTAATGGTAGTTTCATGGTCCAAGTGCCTTCGCCATGATCGTGTGCATCATCGTGACCATCACTATGGTGCGCTTTTGCAACCGCATCCTTGCTCCAGAAAATATTGAAATATAAACGGAACATATAAAAACTTGTCAATGCAGCAGTAAATAGCGCTACCCCATAAATCAATTTATTCTCATGGAAGGCAGCTGTTAAAATTTCTTCCTTACTAAAAAATCCTGCAAAAGGAGGGATACCTGCAATCGCCAAGCAAGCAATTAAAAAAGCAGCATGGGTAATGGGCATTAATTTTCTTAGTCCGCCCATATCTTTCATTTCATTGCTATGTACCATATGTATCACCGACCCTGCACCTAGGAATAATAAACTCTTGAAAAATGCATGTGTAAATAAATGAAACATCGAAGCCATGTATCCTAAACCTGCCTCACCACCATTTTTTGAAATGCCTAAGGCAAACATCATATAGCCTATTTGCGACATCGTAGAATAAGCTAGTACACGTTTAATATCTGTTTGTGTACATGCAATCACTGCTGCAAGTAAGGCGGAAAATGCGCCCACATAAGTGACAATCGTTAAAGCGGTTTCGTCCATGGAAAAAATAGGAAATAATCTTGCCACTAAATAAACACCCGCTACAACCATGGTTGCTGCGTGGATTAATGCGGACACAGGAGTAGGACCTTCCATAGCGTCGGGTAACCAAATATGCAAAGGGAACATAGCCGATTTTCCTGCGCCACCCATAAATATTAAAGTTAAACCCCAAGTAAGCATACTTGCACCTAAAAAGCTAGCACTTGTGATGCTTAAAAATTCAGGGGACTGCGCAGAGGTTAATTTTTCAATCAGTAATCCAATATCTAAAGTGCCTCCGTAAAAGCCCATGATTAAAATGCCAATTAAAAAACCTAAATCAGCGAAGCGGGTTACAATGAATGCTTTTTTGGAAGCGGCCACTGCAGATGGTTTATTAAAGTAGTACCCAATTAATAAAAAGCTAGATACCCCCACCAATTCCCAGAACATATATACTTGAAAAATATTCACCGATAATATCAGACCCAACATGGAAAAGGTAAATAAAGACAAGAATGCATAATAAGTAGCAAATCTTTCTTCGCCTTTCATATAGCCCAAGCTAAACACATGTACCATTAAGGAAACCGATGTAACTACAATTAACATCATGACTGATATAGGATCTACAATGATGCCCATGTCAATGGATACATTTGGACTAAACTGCAACCAAGTATATTTTAAAGCAATTATTTTTTGATACACCCCGTTTACTTTTCCATCTACAAAAAAGTATTGCTTAGCCGCAACAAAAGATAATATGGTTGATGTAAGTAAGGAGGCAGTTCCAATGATGCCTGCAGTTTTTGTAAAGTACTTGCGTCCAAATAAGCCCAATAACACAAATGTGGCAAGGGGTAATAATGGAATCCAAAGTATATATAAGTAGTTTGACATAATAATTAAAATTTCATTTCAGTGGCATCGTCAACATCAATGGATTGGTGACTACGATACAAATTAATAATAATGGCAATCGCCACAGCGGCTTCGGCAGCAGCAATAGTGATGATAAATAAAGAAAAAAACAAACCATCTAATTTATCAGGGAATAAGTATTTATTAAATGCCACAAAATTAATATTCACGCTATTTAACATGAGCTCAATGGACATGAGCATGGTAATTAAATTTCTTCTGGTAAACAATCCATACATGCCAATGAAAAACAACGCGGTACTAACGAAAAGAATATGGGTTAAGGGTACTTCGTTCATGTTATTAATCCTCCTTTTTGTTTAAGTGAACAATATTTGCTTCTGTTGGTTTCATCGCGATAACAATACAACCCACCATGGCGGCTAATAATAACATACTTACCACTTCAAACGGCAAAATAAAGCCATGCGAAGTGGTGCTTAGCATTTGCATACCTATTTCATCCACACTTGGATTAAAGGGTGCTGCTGAAATATTATTGAATCCGTAATGACTGATTAAATTAATAGTGAATGCTGTTCCGAATAAAGCAGCTAGTGCAGAAAATATCATTTTGCTAGTGGCAGGTTTGGTCATTTCTTTACCCGATTGTTGGGTTAAGAAGATAGAAAAGATGATTAAGACTACAATTCCACCCACATATACGACAATTTGGATGGCAGCAATAAATTCCACCTGCATCCAAAAATAAAGTGCAGCGATGCCCACCAATGAAAATAATAACCAAATAGCGGAACGAAATATTTTAAGTGTGGTCACTGCTAAAATTGCGGCGCCCAATATGAGTGCGGCAATAGCGTAAAATATAATAGTTGATGTATTCATTATTCTATGCCCTCCCTTATTTTAGATCCTGGTTGATTTAATACTTTGGTTAATTTGGTTCTATCAAACACACTGTGCTCAAAATTGGGCGCCATTTTAATCGCATCACTTGGACAAGCAACGATACATAAATTACACATCGTACAAAGTTCAAGTCGATATACTAGCGTGTCAATTGCTTTTTTCTTCTTTCCTTCAGGGGATGTTTCAAATTTGGTTACTACTTTAATAGTCCCATTCGGGCAAGCCAACTCGCAAGCGGTACAACCCGTGCAAGTATGTTCGTTGTTGGCATCATGTGGCATTACTACTTCACCTTTGAATCGATCCGACATTAATAAGGTCGCCCGGTTGTCCGGGTATTGCTCTGTAATTATTTCTTTGGGATGCGTAAAGTAATAACCTGTTTTGCGCATGCCTTTTAATAAGGAGGTCACGCCGGTAACAACATCTGTTATATATTCTTTCAAAAACATATTTCTAATTCATTTTATGTTAAAAATGCCAACCTAAAATTGCAATCACTGCGACTAATAAAAGGTTAAACAAACTTATCGGTAATAAATATTTCCATTCTAAATTCAATAATTGATCCACACGTAATCTTGGGAAGGTCCATCTAAACCACATGATTAAAAAGATGAGGAAAAATGTTTTTCCCATAAACCAAACCGAAGAAGGGATATAATCCATGATGTGGTTGAAGGCTTCCCAGTTGCCAATATGTAATGGCATCCATCCGCCAAAGAATAAAGTAGCACCAATCGCGCAAACAATAAAGATGTTGATGTATTCCGCTAAAAAGAACAAGGCAAAACGCATGCCTGAGTATTCCGTATGGAAACCTGCGGTTAATTCTGATTCCGCTTCCGCCAAATCAAAAGGCGCACGATTCGTTTCGGCAGTTACTGCGATAATGTATAGTATAAATGCAATGACTGCAGGAATATGACCTTTAAAAATCCACCAACCATTTTGTTGGGCGTTTACAATTTCAGATAATTGTAAACTGCCTGTTAAAACTACAATGGTTAATACTGCAAAGCCTGCAGATAATTCGTAACTCACAATTTGAGCACCACTGCGCATCGCACCTAATAAAGAATATTTATTATTACTGGCCCAGCCTGCCATCAAAATGCCAATCACAGATAAAGAGGAAACGGAACTAATATAAAGTACCCCAATATTGATATCCCAAATTTGAAAGTTCTTTGCGAAAGCTATTGGCGCTAATAATAACATACCCACCATCATTACCACAAAAGGAGCAAGGTTAAATAAAAATTTATCTGCCTTGTCGGGCACCAACCCTTCTTTCATGATTAATTTTAAAGTATCTGCCACTGTTTGAAACATACCACCGGGTCCAACACGGTTAGGCCCAAGGCGTATTTGTATATGCGCCGCCACTTTTCGCTCCATGAGTACCAGTACCAAACCTAATATGGCGAATAAGCTAATGGATAACAAAATCACAATCACACATTCAATAGCCAATGCCATCGTGGGATTAAATTTCATCAATAACCAATCTTGAACATTGGTTGTAATTCCTTCTAAACTAAACATGCGTTACTGTTTTTATATAACAAACAATTCTATCTATCTTTTATCTATCAATATCTGGTATCACTAAATCCAAAGTACCCATGCTCGCCATTAAATCACCAATCTTACTTCCAACAGAAATATGATTTAATACGGATAAATTTGAAAATCCAGGAGACCTGAATTTAATTCTGTGTGGCGTGGTTCCACCTTCACTCACTACATAAACACCAAATTCGCCTCGAGCAGTTTCCACCCTTGTATAAAATTCACCCTTCGGTAATTTCAACACATTTTTTGTTTTACCTACAAAATCACCCTCTGGAATATTGTCAATTAATTGTTCAATGATGCGAATGGATTGATTCATTTCTTTAACACGTACCATGTAACGTGCAAAGGAATCACCTGCAGTTTCCAATACTTCATCAAATTGTACTTTATCATATACTTCGTAAGGATAAATTTTTCGAATATCGCAGCTCACCCCACTTGCGCGTGCTACTGGTCCTGTGCAACCATAGGAAATAGCATCTTCCGCACTTAAAATGCCAACCCCTTTAGTTCTGCTTTGAAAAATAACATTGTTGGTGACTAAGTCTTCATACTCAGTTACCTTGGATTTGAATTGGGTAATAAAAGCCTTTACCTTTTTTTGAAAATCAGGATGTAGGTCATACATCAATCCGCCTGGAACAATATAATTCATGGTTAATCTTGCACCGCAAGTATCTTCCATAATATCTGTAATCATTTCTCTTTCTCTAAATGCATAAAAGAAAGGCGTGAAAGCACCTAAGTCCATAGCCATAGCACCCAGCCATAATTCATGGGATGCAATACGCGTTAATTCACTCAAAATAACACGCACATATTTTGCGCGATCTGGAACTTCAATTTGCATTCCTTTTTCCACTAATAAAGCACAGCCTAAATTATTTATATGCGATGACAAGTAATCCATACGGCTTGTCACATAAATGAATTGACGATAGGTTAAACTTTCACACATTTTTTCAATGGAGCGATGGATATAACCTAAGTGCGGTTCAATTTTTTTAATAGTTTCCCCATTTAAGGTAACCACCAAATGAAGTACGCCATGCGTTGCAGGATGCTGAGGCCCCATATTGATCACTAATTCTCCATCCGCGCCTAACTCACTGGTATCTTTTATTATTTCAGTTTGATTATACATGTGCCTATTATAATTTTATCATGTTGATAGGATCTTCAAAATCTTTTCTTAAGGGATATCCTTTGAAGTCGTCCTCCAATATTAATTTTCGTAAATCAGGATGATTCGTAAAATGCACGCCA
>JBIIRW010000057.1:0-10478 GCA_044341385.1 Sediminibacterium sp.
GGTGTCGTGGGCGATGCTAGTTATTTTTTACGTGTGGGTGTGGTTGGTGGTGGCTGTTCAGGATTAAGCTACAAGCTTGATTTTGATAATGAAATAAAGCCAATGGATCAGGTATTTGAAGATAATGGCATCAAAATAGTCACTGATTTAAAAAGCTTCCTTTATTTAGTCAATACCGAGTTAGAGTTTTCCGATGGACTCAATGGCAAGGGTTTTTATTTTAACAACCCCAATGCTAGTCGCAGTTGTGGCTGTGGCGAAAGTTTCGCAGTATAGTACTATTTAATTCAATAAAAGAAATACAAAATAGTCCCACCTAATTCCGAGTATTCGGCAAGGGGTCGGGGCTATTTTTTTTGTAGCTTTGGCTTATGTGGTCAATATGTAAAAAAGAGTGGACACAATATTTTAGTAGCCTGACAGGGTATTTAATTATTAGCTTTTACTTAGTAGTGAATGGGCTATTGTTATTTGTGATACCCAACTATAATTTACTTGATTTTGGTTATGCAAGTTTACAAGTGTACTTTGATTTTGCCCCATGGTTTTTATTGTTGTTAGTGCCCGCCATAACCATGCGAAGTTTTTCTGACGAGTTTAAGCAGGGAACGTATGAAGTGTTGCATAGCTTGCCTTTTTCTTCCCTACAATTGGTGCTTGGAAAGTTATTGGGTAGTGTGCTCATTGTTGTTGCCGCTATTGCTCCTACCATTTTTTATGCAGTCGTTTTAGACGCTTTAAGTGCTACTGGGGGAATAGATTGGGGAGCTACTTTTGGAAGCTATATCGGATTATTTTTTTTAGGTGCCGTATATACTGCAGTCGGAGTATTTGCGAGTAGTTTGACAAAAAACAGCGCCATCGCCTTATTAGTTTCCATCATTATTTCAATACTATTATTACAAAGTTTTGATTGGTTAAGTACGGTCTCTTTTTTTGCGAATGGCTATGATTTTTATATAAAGCAATTAGGATTGTCATTGCATTATAATAACATGAGTAAGGGGTTGATCAAGATGACCGATTTGATTTACTTTATTTCCATTTTGGTGTTATTTATATTAGGCACCATCGAAAATTTAAAAGGGAAAATTAAATATGTATTTTTATTAATTGCGATCATCGGTGCAAACTATCTAAGTAATATATTCCCTGTTCAGTTGGATTTAACTAAGGAAAATAGATACACTTTAAGTGCTAGTTCTACCGAGGTGATCAGCCAAATACAAGCACCAGTGACGGTACATTTGTATTTAGGCGGTGATTTACCATCTAATTATAAAACCATATCCAATGCGGCTATTGCATTACTGGATCAGTTGCATCAAATTAACCCAAGCTTAATTAAATGGAATTTAGAAATTCCAAATCAGTCAGTCAGCGATACTGCTTTATTTGTTTTGTATGACAGTTTATCCAAATTAGGGTTGCCTATTGAAAGAATTCAACAAGGAACTGGAGGTGCTGATAAAAGGGTGGATCAGTTAATTATTCCAGGGGCATTGGTGGAAGTGGATGGGCAAAAGCCTTACGCCATTGATTTACGCAGTTCAAAAAAATATTTTAAACCTTATAATATCGTTAAAGATATACCCGAGGTGGATGAAGAAGCTAGTGCAAATGCAGCGGAAGCATTGTTAGAGTATAAATTTATTCAAGCCATCTATTTATTAAATAGAAAAATAGTGCCAACCATTGCCTACTTAATTGGAAATGGAGAGCCGGTTAATTTAACAGTGAATGATATCGGAGAAACATTAAAGGACCAATACGATTTATCTGTATTTGATTTAAGTAAAGGATTCCCAGACGCTACTAAAATAAAAACATTACTTATTGTAAAACCAACCACCCCATTTAGCGATTTAGATAAATTAAAAATTGACCAATATGTCATGGGCGGTGGAAATATAATATGGGCAGTAGATAAATTATATGCTGAGTATGATAGCTTACAGAAAACCGATGGGGCCTACGTTTCCTTTGATCGCGGATTGGCCTTGGATGATTTATTATTTAAGTACGGCATTCGTATCAACTCAAATTTGATTCAGGATTTAAATTGTGCCAAATTACCATTGGTCGTGGGTACACAAGGGGACGGGTCACCATTGATTAAAAGAGTACCCTGGCCCTATTATCCTTTTTTAAATGGTAACGATAATCATCCCATTTCGCAAAATATGGATCGTGTATTGTCCTTGTTTCCTTCCAGTATTGATACGCTATCTTCTAATGGCATTAAGCATACGATTTTATTAATGACCGATACAAGCTCAAGAAGCTTGGCTTCGCCAGCCCAGGTTTCATTGAATTCAGTTAAAGGGGAGGAGGACATGGTACAATTTACCCAACATCATTTCCCGATAGCTGTATTATCTGAAGGAAATTTTAATTCATTTTTTGAAAACAGATTGTCTCAGGTGTTGAAAGACAGTGTTCAGCAAAATTTAGGCGTCGCTTATATATCCAAGGGTAAGCCATCTAAACAAATCTTTATTTCAGATGCTGATCTATTTACAAATAAGGTAGATAAGTCCAACGGCCCCTTGCCTATGGGTATGATACCATTTGAATCCTACCAATTTGCTAATCGTGATTTCTTTCTTAATGCAATACAATACTTAAACGAGCCGGTTGGCTTGATTGAAAGTAGAAATAAGGGAATTGTGTTAAGATCATTGGACAAGACCAAGGTGACCAAGAATCGTCATTTCTGGCAAAGGATGCTTTTAATTGGCCCTGTTGTTATACTTTCCCTATTTTTTAATTTTTGGACCCAATATCGCCAACGTCGTTTTGGGGCTTCGTAAATCTAGTATTATCTTTACCTTATGACAACAGATCAAATTGTTTACACAGTATTCGGCGTAGTAATATTAATTGCATTATCGCTTGACTTAGGGTTTTTAAGTAAAAAAAATACGACCATTACTATCCGCCAAGCAATGCGTCAAACCTTTTTATGGGTTTTATTAGCGCTTGGTTTTTTTGTTTTTATGTGGATAGAAGAAGGGCAAAAACTTGCCTTTGAATACTTAAGCGGCTATTTAATGGAGTGGAGTTTAAGTATTGACAATATTTTTGTTTTTATATTAATATTTGATGCGTTTAAGGTGAAGGAAATACATTTGTCAAGGGTGCTGCTGATTGGTATTTTAGCAGCGATTGTCTTTAGGGTTTTATTTATAACATTGGGTGTGGCCTTGGTTGCACAATTTGCTTGGGTATTATATATTTTTGGTGTGTTTTTATTGTATACGGGGTATAAAATGTTTGTGGCTGACGAGGATAGCGCATTTGATCCACATGAATCAAAAATTTATAAATTTTTGAAAAGCTTTTTACCGCTTACACCCTCTGATGGAGATGGTAAGTTTATGATTCGTCAAAATGGAAAACCGGTATATACGACATTATTTGTAGTGGTTATTTTACTTGCGGCTATTGACATTGTATTTGCACTTGATTCTATTCCTGCAGTCATGGGTATTTCAATGAATAGTTTAGTCATCTATACATCAAATATTTTTGCCATTCTGGGATTGCGCTCCTTATTCTTTTTGTTACGTGGTGCTGTTAATGAATTTGAGCATTTACAAAAAGGAATTGCCCTTGTGTTAGTATTTATTGGCGTTAAAATGCTAGGGGAGCATTATATCAATATGGTGATGAGTAAAAATACCCAAGTTTTATTATCCCTATTAGTGATTTTATTTTCAATCACTGGCTCTATATTGTATTCTATCTTTTCAAATAAGCAAAAAAATCTGCCTAAGGATTTAAAGGATAATTCAATTTAATCAAATCATTTAGTTGTCATATACGATTGAACATATTGCAAGCTGGCTACCTACAAATTCTGTTATTAAAACACCAGCGCAAATTGCTCATTTACTTACGGACAGTCGTCGACTCATTTATCCCGATACTAGTTTATTTTTTGCAATTACTACTGGACAAAATGATGGGCACTTATATATTGAAGAATTAATACAGCGCGGCGTATTTAATTTTGTAGTAAAAACAAATTTCGATACGCGCATTTTTCCCAATGCCAATTTTTTAAAAGTAGATGATGTTCTTGGCGCTTTACAAATGATTGCTTCGCATCACCGTGCCCAATTTACCTATCCAGTGATAGGAATCACAGGGAGTAATGGGAAAACGATTGTCAAGGAATGGTTAAATCAATTACTTTCGAATAAATATCAGATTATACGCAGTCCGCGTAGTTATAATTCACAAATCGGGGTGCCCTTAAGTGTTTGGGAGATGGAGGAGAAGCACCAATTGGCCATTTTTGAAGCAGGTATTTCACAAAAAGGAGAGATGGATGCATTGGCAAATATGATACAGCCTACCATTGGTATATTAACCTGTATGGGAACAGCGCATCAAGAAGGTTTTGAAAATGAAACGGATAAAAGATATGAAAAATGGAAATTATTTAAAAAAGCACAGGTAATTATTGCGCCATTATCAGAACTAGAATTGGGTGATAAGGATGCCTTGCATGATTCAGGGTATTCATCAATCATTACTTGGACTCGCACTGGAGAAGCCTGTTTAAAAATACAAAGCGAAAAAATTATACAGGGACAAACACATTTGCAGGCTAATTACCTTGGAGCTGATTTGCAATTAGTGGTTCCATTTACGGATTTGATTTCCATAAATAATACGATTACCTGCTTGCTCACATTATTACATCTGAAAGTCTCTATAACTGAGATACAGGAAGGGATCCTTCAATTAAGGCATTTGGATATGCGGATGCAAATAAAAAAAGGCATACAACAATGTTATATATTAAATGATAGCTACAGTAATGATATACATTCGTTACAATTGGCATTAACCTATGCTACACAACAAGCAGGGGCATTGCCTATCACAGTAATATTATCTGACATCGCGCAGCTTAATCAGGATTCAGTTCTATATGATGATTTAATAAGGCAATTAGCAGTTTTTCCAATAAAAAAACTCATTACCATTGGCACTGAATTAGCAAAAGCACTACAACAAAATAAAGAATTGCAAAATAAGGGCGTGCATGTGATTAGTTTTGATACCACTCATCAGTTCATTCATCAAATGGATATATATTCCTTTAAAGAGGAATTCATTTTGATTAAAGGGGCACGCGTTTTTGCATTAGAAAAAATAAATGAATTGTTACAGCTGCAGGTACATAAAACCATGGCGGAAATTAATTTAACCAGCTTGGTGAGTAATTATAAAAAAATTAAAATGGTCGTTGGGCCCAAAGTAAAAATGATGGCCATGGTGAAGGCTTTTGGTTATGGGTCAGGTAGTATTGAAATAGCGCGCATATTACAATTTCATCATGTAGACTATTTGTCGGTGGCATATGCAGATGAAGGTGTTGCATTAAGGCAAGCAGGCATACATGTGCCCATTATGGTGATGAATGTAGATGAAACCACTTTCGATACTTTGGTAAAGTTTCACATGGAGCCTGAGATATTTTCCTTTTCGCAATACGAACAATTTGATCAGTATGTTAAAAATCAAGCAATTACAAATTTCCCAATTCATATAAAATTAAATACGGGAATGAATCGATTGGGTTTTGATATGGATACGATTGAAAATTTATGCGGCGCATTAAAATCAAATTCGCGTTTAAAAGTGCAATCTATTTTTAGTCATTTAAGTGCAAGTGGGAATAAATCATTTGAAACATTCACGCACCTACAACTCGATTTATTTAATAAGGCTGCTAAAAAAATTGAAACAGCCTTGGGTTATACCACCCTAAAACATATTGCAAACTCAGATGCAATATTATTAGACCCTGTTTTTCATTTAGATATGGTACGATTAGGTATTGGATTGTATGGCACAAGTCAAGGTCCGCTTGCTTTAGAACCCGTTATTCAGTTAACCACGACCATCTCGCAAATTCGACATTTGAAAAAAGGAGATACGGTTGGATACAATCGTGCAGGGGTATTATTGCGGGATAGTATTATTGCTACCGTACGACTAGGTTATGCAGATGGCTATAGTAGGCAATTGGGATTAGGTAAAGGTGCCATGTGGGTGAATGGCTTATTGGCGCCTATTGTTGGAGATATATGTATGGATATGACCATGATTGATATTACAGATATTCCATCCGTTCATGAAGGAGATTCGGTACAAGTATTTGGCAAAAATTTAGCGCTTACACAAGTTGCAAAATGGGCGGGAACCATTCCTTATGAAATTTTAACTTCCATAGGACAAAGAGTAAAAAGAATCTATATTGCCGACTAACTTATCAAAGTATTATCTTTGCACATCATTATAATTTTAAATTGATATGAACGGAAAAAAAATAGTTGCATTAGTTGCTTTGATTATTTTTATTGATCAAGCGTTAAAGTTTTATATTAAATTAAATTATTTTATTGGTGAGGAGCATGCAATCATCGGAACATGGGCCAGACTTCACTTTGTAGAGAACGAAGGAATGGCATGGGGTTTAAAGTGGGGCGGCAATATTGGAAAAATCACTTTAACGCTATTTAGATTAGCAGCTGTGATATGGGGCGTATTTTTAATAAAAGGATTTGTAGAAAAAAAGTACCACAATGGTTTTTTATTTTGTGCAGCACTCATTTTTGCTGGCGCCTTAGGAAACTTAATCGATAGTATTTTTTACGGTGTAATATTTGAAGCAAGTGTTCCTTATACAACTATGGTAGCACAACTGTTTCCTTTGGGTGGGGGATATGCGCCTTTATTACAAGGAAAAGTAGTGGACATGTTTTATTTTCCCTTGATTCAAAATGCCCATTTCCCATCCTGGTTCCCCATTTGGGGTGGCGAGGAGTTTGAGTTTTTTAGACCTGTTTTTAATGTCGCAGATGCGGCAATTAGTACTGGCGTGATTTCATTGTTTATTTTTCAGGGGAAATTTTTTAAGGAACCAGCAGCTACGGCACCTGAAAGCCCATCTAACCCTATTTCGTAGGGGTACTTACCCTATTTTGTCCAAAAAATGGTCTGGCCTTTTTTACAAGCTTATTCGTACCTTCGTGCCCTAAAAATGAGCTAGGATAAGCGTTTTATGAATAAAAAGTACACTGAATTTAATGGACTCCATTTGCCTACCATTGAGGCAGAAATTTTGGCTGCCTGGAAAGCAGAACAAGCATTTGAACAATCGGTTACCTTAAGAGAGGGAAAAACTCCATTTGTTTTTTACGAGGGACCACCAAGTGCCAATGGAATGCCAGGGATACATCATGTAATCTCAAGGACCTTAAAAGATATGGTTTGTCGCTATAAAACCATGCAAGGATTTCAAGTGAAGCGAAAAGGTGGTTGGGATACCCACGGGTTGCCTGTGGAGTTAGGCGTTGAAAAAGAACTAGGCATTACGAAAGAAGATATTGGAAAAAAAATAACGATAGAAGAGTACAATAAAAAATGTCGCGAAGCAGTATTACGTTATAAAAAAGAATGGGATGATATCACCAACAAAATGGGTTACTGGGTTGATTTGAATGATCCCTATATCACTTTTGAAAATAATTACATCGAAACACTTTGGTGGATATTAAGCACCCTATATAAAAAAGGATACTTGTATCAAAGTGTAAGTATACAACCTTATTCACCTGCGGCAGGTACAGGATTAAGCTCACATGAATTAAATCAACCAGGTACCTACAAGGATGTAAAAGATACTTCGGTGGTTGCGATGTTTAAAGCGGTACAATCGGCCGAAAGTAAATTTTTGTTTGATGCCGCTGCAAAAAATGATACAAACCATGAAGTGTATTACATGGCATGGACCACTACGCCATGGACATTGCCATCTAATTTAGGTTTAACAGTTGGTCCTAATATTGATTATGTTTTAGTAGCAACTTATAATCCATACACTGCGTTACCTGTGAATGTGGTAATAGCAAAAGCGTTGATTTCAAAATATTTTAAGGAAGAAGGATTGACGATAGAAACATTTGCAGAAGGAGATAAAATTGTTCCATGGAAAGTGATTACTGAATTTAAAGGTGCTAAAATAAATGGCTTACGCTACGAGCAGTTAATGCCTTTCGAAGCCAATGATCCTGCAACCTTTGAAGGAGATCCATTTAAAATAGTGGTGGGTGATTTTGTAACCACTGAAGACGGAACAGGTATTGTACATACTTCGCCAGCGTTTGGTGCGGATGATTATAAAGTGGGACAAAAAAATAACTTAGGCATTATCACATTAGTAGATAGACAAGGAAAATTTATTGAGGGCGTGGGAGAATTTAGTGGCAGGTATGTTAAAAATTATAAGGATGAAAAGGAATTTCAAGATGTAAATGTAGATATCTCTGTTAAGTTGAAAAAAGAAAACAGGGCTTTCAAAGTGGAGAAATACGAACATAATTATCCGCATTGCTGGAGAACAGATAAGCCGATTTTATATTATCCATTAGATGCATGGTTTATTAAAACTACTGCTGTTAAAGATCGCCTAGTTGAATTAAATAAAACAATTAACTGGAAACCAAAGAGTACCGGGGAAGGTCGTTTTGGTAATTGGTTAGAGAATATGGTGGACTGGAATTTATCTCGAAGCAGATATTGGGGCACCCCATTGCCCATCTGGAGAACAGAAGATGGTACCGAAGAAATTTGTATTGGATCCATCCAAGAACTAACGACACTTTTTATTGCAGCAAAAGAAAAAGGGTATAACAAAGAAGTGAATTTGCAAATAGTAGACGGCAAATTAGATGTTGATTTACATAAACCATTTGTTGATCAAATAGAATTATTGAGTGCGACCGGTCAACCTATGAAAAGAGTTTCCGATTTAGTGGATGTTTGGTTTGATTCAGGTGCAATGCCATATGCACAATGGCATTATCCGTTTGAGAATAAGGATTTAATTGACAAAGGACAAGCGTTCCCTGCTGATTTTATTTGTGAAGGCGTGGATCAAACACGCGGATGGTTTTATACATTGCATACACTCGGTGTTTTGTTATTTGATAGTGTAGCTTACAAAGCGGTAATGAGCAATGGGTTGGTGCTAGATAAGAATGGCAACAAAATGAGTAAGCGTTTAGGAAATGTGGTGAACCCATTTGAAACATTACAAACTTATGGTGCGGATGCAACCAGATGGTATTTGGTTACCAATGCCTCACCCTGGGATAATTTAAAGTTTGATTTATCTGGAATTCAGGAAGTACAAAGAAAATTCTTTGGTACTTTATACAATACGTATCAGTTTTTTGTGTTGTATGCAAATGTGGATGGGTTTCGTTTTGAACAAGATTATATTCCCGTAAATAAAAGACCAGAAATTGATCGTTGGATTATTTCTTCCTTAAATAGTTTAGTGCAAACGGTAACTGTTGCCATGGACGATTTTGAGCCAACCATTGCAGGTCGTGCAATAGAAACCTTTGTGGATGAGCATTTGAGTAACTGGTACGTACGTTTATGTCGTCGTCGTTTTTGGAAAGGCACGTATACAGAAGATAAAATTTCAGCATACCAAACCTTGTATGAGTGTATTGAAACTATTATTCGTTTAATGGCACCAATTGCACCATTCTTCTGTGATCAAATATTTAGAAATTTAAATAGTGTTACTACAAAACATACACAAACATCAATTCATCATGTTGATTTTCCTAAAGCGGATTCGACAAAAATTGATGCTGCTTTAGAGGAGCGTATGCAAATGGCGCAAGATATTTGTTCTTTGGTATTGTCCATTCGTAAAAAGGTAAACATCAAAGTTCGTCAACCGCTTCAAAAAATATTAATTCCTGTATTAGATCCGAAAATGAAGGATGCAATCATTTTAATGGAAGAACTTATTTTGGCAGAGGTAAACGTTAAAGAAATTAATTATATAACTGAAACGGAGGGGGTCATTAGCAAAAAGCTAAAACCTAATTTTAAATTATTGGGGGCCAAATTGGGCACCAAGATGAAACAAGCTTCAGCGGTTATTACGGCATTAAGTCAGACACAAATTAGCCAACTTGAAAACGACGGCTCCCTTAATTTGGACGTGGAAGGGACATCTATACCCTTGTTATTGAGTGAGGTAGAAATTATCGCGGAAGATATCCCCGGTTGGAGCGTTGCTGTTAAAAATGCCCTCACGGTGGCTCTTGATATTACTTTAAGCCCCGCCTTATTGAAGGAAGGGAATGCTAGAGAGCTTGTAAATAGGGTTCAAAACATCCGAAAAGAGGCCAATTTCGAGCTAACAGACAAAATTTTACTCCGAATTGTGGATAATACAGATTTGAAGGATGCTATTAATGAATTTTCCGATTATATTTGCCGCGAAATCCTGGCATTGGAAATAGACTGGGTCCCGGCTTTGGAAGACGGGGTGGACGTCGAAATAAATGACCAAAAATTAAGGATTTCAGTATTACAAAAAGGATAATTATGGCTACAAAAAAACCAGCGCCTAAAAAAGCAGCACCTGC
>JBIIRW010000058.1:0-10289 GCA_044341385.1 Sediminibacterium sp.
TGCGCTTGATGTGCAACTTTTAATGTTTCTAAAGCAGTTTCAATTGGTGCTTTTTTATCAGCAGGGATTTTGTCGCCAAATTCCTTCAATTGTTTTTCTGTTTGGAAAATTAAGCTATCCGCTTCATTTAATTTTTCAACTCTTTCTTTTTCAATTTTATCGCTTGCTTCGTTGGCTTTTGCTTCGGCTTTCATTTTTTCAATTTCTTCCTTAGTCAAACCACTACCCGCTTCAATTCTAATTTTTTGTTCTTTACCTGTGCCTTTATCTTTTGCGCTTACGTTTAAGATACCGTTCGCATCAATGTCAAAAGTAACTTCAATTTGAGGAACGCCTCTTGGTGCTGGTGGAATACCATCCAAGTTAAACATACCCAAACTTTTATTTTGCGCAGCCATTGGACGCTCACCTTGAATTACATGAATTTGTACTCCTGGTTGATTGTCACTCGCAGTTGAATATACCTCAGTTTTTTTAGTTGGAATAGTTGTGTTTGAAGAAATCATCGTTGTCATTACACCACCCATTGTTTCAATACCTAAGTTCAATGGAGTTACATCTAATAACAATACATCTTTTACATCTCCAGTTAAAACACCGCCTTGGATACCAGCACCAATTGCAACCACTTCATCCGGGTTTACAGAACGGTTTGGTTTTTTACCAAAGAATTTTTCAACCAACTCCTGTACTTTAGGAATTCTTGAAGAACCTCCTACTAATATTACTTCATCAATTTGAGAAGTGGAATAACCTGCATCTTTTAATGCAGCTTCACAAGGCTTCAAACATCTTGCAAATAAATTATCCGCTAATGATTCAAACTTTGCTCTTGATAATTTTAACACTAAGTGCTTAGGAACACCATCCACTGCAGTGATATAAGGTAAATTGATTTCTGTTTCAGAAGAAGAACTTAATTCAACTTTCGCTTTTTCAGCAGCTTCTTTTAATCTTTGTAAAGCCATTGGATCTTTTCTTAAATCAATCGCTTCTTGTTTTTTAAACTCATCCGCTAAAAAGTCCATAATCACTTTATCAAAATCATCACCACCCAAATGCGTATCACCATTTGTTGATTTTACTTCAAATACGCCATCTCCTAAATCCAAGATAGAAATATCAAAAGTTCCACCACCTAAATCAAATACTGCAATTTTTTGCTCAAGATTTTTCTTATCTAAACCATAAGCCAATGCAGCAGCCGTTGGCTCGTTTACAATTCTGCGAACATTTAAGCCAGCAATTTCACCCGCCTCTTTAGTTGCTTGGCGTTGTGCATCATTAAAATAAGCAGGCACAGTAATTACCGCATCTGTTACTTCTGTACCTAAATAATCTTCCGCAGTTTTTTTCATTTTTTGTAAAACCATTGCTGAAATTTCCTGAGGCGTATACATACGATCATCGATCGCTACACGAACTGTATCATTTTCACCTTGTACTATTTTATAGCTCCAGTGACTTTTTTCTTCTGAAACTTCATTAAAACGACGACCCATAAAACGCTTCACACTTGAAATGGTGTTTTCAGGGTTAGTAATGGCTTGACGCTTAGCAGGATCCCCTACCTTACGCTCCCCATTTTTCAAAAACGCGACTACCGACGGTGTAGTTCTACGTCCTTCGTCATTGGCGATAACTACTGGTTCACCACCCTCCATAACTGATACGCAACTATTTGTGGTACCTAAGTCAATTCCTATTATTTTTCCCATAATGCTTGATTTTCAATGTTTAATTACTCTATTGTAGACAATCATTATGCCATTGGCAGTTAGGTGCAAATTTGTCATAAATGGCAGTAAACCAGCCTTATTCAGGCTCTGAAATGGCATATTTTTAAAATAAAGGAGCAGAAAAGTCAGTTATTAAGGCCGAATAAAGATGGATACAACCACCTTAGGTATCAGACGCGACTGACTTGAAAGTGAAATTTTTCTGGCTGGTATAGCTAAATATGACCACAAAAAAGGTGGTGACAATTTTGGCAAAGGTTGGGTACCAACCTAAATAATCAACAAATAACTTCAAAAAGATATAGTTTAAAACAATACAGCCAAATACCACAAAAAAGTATTTCATCAGCTGTTTCCTTTTAGGCACTGCAGTTTCCTGAAATACCACATACCTGCTTAAATAAAAACCTATAGGAAAAGTGATACAAAAACTTATGATAAAGGAAGCAATATGGGGGCTGATACTTAAACCTGCAAAGTGAATAAGCTTCTTGTGTAAAATGTAATTATAGGAGACAAAGAATAATAAGATATCTAGTACAGTATTAGCACCGCCACAGGCTGCATACCTGAATGTTTTCAATGACATTAGTTTTTGAAAAACCGGGTAAACCCAATCAATCAATTTAAGAATGATTTGACTAATTATTTCATGCAGTTTTAACATGTATGCACAAAGGTAATCTTAATTAATTACTTTTGCAGGAGGCAACCCTACTTTATGAATTTGATAACTAATTTAAAGCAGTCCACTTCAAAATGTATTAATACATTATATGGTGTAAATATACCAGCAGATCAGGTATTGGTGAATGCCACCAAACCTGAAATTGAAGGTGATTATACCATTGTATTATTTGCATTTGTAAAACAATTAGGAAAAAGTCCAGATGCTTTAGGAAATGAACTAGGTGCTGCAATGATGGCTGATATGCCAGGGGTACTGACCCAATTTAATATTGTCAAAGGTTTTTTAAACTTTACCATCAGTAATGATTATTGGTTTGATTTAATCAATGCCACGGATCCAAATCAATTAGTACCTGCTGCTGAAAACAAACAAAAAATTATGGTGGAGTATTCCTCCCCAAATACAAATAAGCCATTGCACTTAGGACATTTAAGAAATAATTTTTTAGGTTGGAGTATTACTGAAATTTTAAAATTACAAGGACATGAAGTTTTTAAAACTTGTATTGTAAATGACCGTGGTATTCATATTTGTAAAAGCATGATTGCTTGGCAAAAATTTGCGAATGGCGCAACCCCTTCGGATACCCATCAAAAAGGAGACCATTTTGTAGGCGATTACTATGTCAAATACAATGATGCTTATAAAGCAGAAGTTGCTGCGTTAGTTGCTGGTGGGATGTTATTAGAAACTGCTGAAAAGGAAGCCCCCATTTTAAAAAGCGCGCAAGCCATGTTGTTGCAATGGGAACAAGGCGATGCGGCGACTATTGATTTATGGAAAAGAATGAATGCATGGGTTTACGAAGGATTTGAGGTGACTTACAATAAAATAGGTTCGGACTTTTTAAAAACCTATTACGAAAGCAATACCTATTTATTAGGCAAAGAATTGGTGGAAGAAGGTTTAACAAAAAAAGTATTTTTTCAAAAAGAAGATAGTTCAGTTTGGATTGATTTAACCGTTGATGGATTAGACGAAAAAATTGTGCGTCGTAAAGATGGCACTTCCGTTTATATGACGCAGGATATTGGACTTGCCCAATTAAAACAAAAAGAATTTAATACGGATGCAAGTATTTATGTTGTGGGGGATGAACAAAACTATCATTTTAAAGTATTAAAATTAATTTGTCAAAAGCTACAATTACCTGCAGCGGATGGCATATATCATTTAAGCTATGGCATGGTAGAACTCCCTACTGGTAAAATGAAGAGTCGCGAAGGCACTGTAGTGGATGCAGATGATTTGGTGGATGAAATGATTAATATTTCGAAAGAAAAAACGGAAGCCTTGGGTAAAGTGTCTGATTTCACGCCAGCGCAACTTGAAGAATTATACAATACCATAGGATTAGGCGCACTTAAATTTTTCCTTTTAAGGGTTGATCCTAAAAAGAAAATGATATTTAACCCAGAAGAAAGTATCGACTTCCATGGTTTCACGGGTCCATTTATTCAATACACACACGCGCGTATTAAGAGCATTTTACGTAAAACGGGTACTGCAGTAACACTAACGGCAAATGAATTATTGCCCTTGGAAAAACAATTAGCTATTGAACTATCGCTATTCCCGGCCATCATTAACGAAGCTGCCGACAATTTAGATCCTTCAAAAATTGCGATTTATGCTTTTAATTTAGCAAAATTGTTCAATACCTTCTATACGGAACATTCTATTGCAAATGCAGATTCAGAAACGAAAAAGCAATTGAGAATAAAAATTGGAATTTTAACTGCTGCTACATTACAAAAAGCAATGGGCTGTTTGGGAATTGCAGTACCAGAACAAATGTAATGCTTACCTTAAAAATGATTTCGATTAAATTTCATTTTAGCTTCGCTTTAAATTATAATTACGCTTCGCTATAAAATCAGATTAACTACGCTTCAACTTTGAATTGTTATACACTTCTGGTGTTTCCTCTTCAAACCCCCACTGCGTTAATAATTCATCCATTTGCTGCTTAGGAAGTGTGGCTTGCTTATAATGTCCCGCGTTCATTTTTTGTCGCATGGCTTCATAAATACTCACTGCACATGCTACTGATATATTTAAGCTTTGTATAATACCCATTTGTGGGATAATAAAATTACCATCTGCTAAATTTCTAAATTCTTCTGTCACACCTGCATGTTCATTGCCAAAAACCAAGGCAACGGATTCTGTAAATTTAATATCATGCAAACTCACCGCATCGCTTGACAAATGGGTGGTTAATATTTTTGTGAAATTTTTTCTTAACGCTGCAACACATTCTTCCAAATTATCAAATTCATGAATGGTCAACCATTTTAGTGCACTACTACTGCTGCGATATCCCCATTTTTTATGTCTTGGTATTTTAGTGGTAAGCACATACACATCCTGAATACCCACTGCATCACAGGTACGCATTACAGCAGACACATTATGCGGATCCTGTACATTCTCCAATACCACCGTCAAATTGGCTTGTCGCTTGCTTAAAACATTTAATAATTTACTAGTACGTTCTGGTGTCATAAAATTTATTTCAAATAAACTATTTATTTTTTAAACGGCATACGATACTGCACACCCAATCCTGGCCTAACTAATGGTGCAATTTTACCACTACTTTGCGCAAAACTAAAATCAAGCCCTACGCCATTTAGTTCGGTCATTAATAAAGGTCCGTCCATATCCACATAATCTAATTGGGGCAAAAACTGTGCAATTGCAGCAGAGCCAATTACACTCTCATTCATACTACCCATCATTACTTTCAATCCCAAACCTTTGGCCTCCTTGATCATTCTTAATGCCGGTGTTGGTCCACTACATTTGGTTAACTTAATATTGATCCCATGAAAATAATTTGCACAAGTGGCAACATCCTTTTCAAATACACAACTTTCATCCGCGAATAAAGGAAGGACAGATTGCTTTTTCAATTCCGCCATACCTTCCCAATTATCTTTGGCCAAAGGTTGTTCTATTAATTCAACGCCTAACTTGGCAAATGCAGGTATTTTAACCAAGGCTTCTTCTACAGTCCAACCCGCATTGGCATCTACGCGCAAAGGTACAGTAGTATGTTCGCGTAATTCAGTTAACATTTCAATATCGTAATCAGTACCCACTTTCACTTTATATATTGGCCAAGGATGCGCATTCATTTTTTCCACCATCTTTTCAATTGGATCTATTCCTAAAGTATAATCACAGATGGGCGTTGGCGTGCTATTATCCCAAGTAGTATGCCACATTTCATGAAGGGGTTGCTTTTTCATTTGTCCAAACAAATCCCAACCTGCCATATCTAAAGCACATACTAAAAATGGATCCTGGGGAAATAAGTGATGTAAGAAATGCCAAAATCTTTCTGGATCAATCAACGCAAATTTTTCAATAAGTTTTCTTTGCTTTTCTAACTGTTCCATCATCCCTTGCACAGTTACATTATAATATACAATGGCTGGCGCTTCTCCATAGCCTACCCAATTGCCTAAAGACAATTTAACCATTAAGCTATGCTGATGTGTTTTAGTCCGACCATTTGAAATGGTGAAAGGATACTCGAAAGGTAATTGCTGTTCCCAAAATTCTAATTGCACTAATCTATTTTTTTGCTAAGATACAAAACATTAGCGTCCACTTGATTGGATGGTCTTTTTCCATTCCTTATTAAATTCATCTTGTTTTAATAAGTTTTCAAGGGTGATATGCATTCTGTAGCGCCAATAGTGTTTTGGATTTGCAGGCACATTGATTTGCTCCTCTTTTGGATTATTTCTTCGAATGGTAGCATCCACGCCTAAAAAGTCCTGCAACTGAAAAATGGCCCACATGGCGGGTGAATATAAATGCTGTGCTAAAATTGCTTTATTTATCCAAGGTTCACAAAATTCAGGTGCTTGTCCCTTTTGCCCAATTTCATGATTAAAAAATTGTTGGGTTTTATTTTTATCTTCCTCCCACCATCCGCGAATAGTACTTGTGTCATGTGAGCTTGGCGTAACCACACTTAAATAAGGAGCGTCCGTAGGATGAAAAAATGTTTTATTACTTGCCTTAGGCATCCGCTGTACTTCCAAGCTTAACATACCTAATTGGCGCAACACATGTGGCACACAATTGGGTACTAATCCTAAATCCTCTCCACAAATCAACATATTTGTTGATTTTTTTAGCATCGGTAATTTATTTAAAGCTTCCTTTTCCCATGCTTTATCTTGACGTACAAAAAAATAATTTACATACAAATCACGTAAAGCATTTTTTGATTTTTCATCTAAATTTTGAAAGGACAAAGTCCCCTCCATATTAAATCTAAAATGATAGGCATGTGGTTCATCCCCTTTGAACAATATCACATTGCTTATTAAATTATATAACCCTTGTTGCATTTTCAAATGCCACTCATCATTGGGCAAAGTTTTAAAATATGCTTCGACTGATCTTTGCGTTAAAAAATTTGAGGAAAGTTCATACTTCCCATCATGCAACGCATTTACAAAATGTTGCTTTGCATAATCATTATCATAACCAAAATAGGTAAACAAAACAGCTTCATTAATGAATGGTTTGGTATATCTATCCATATCAGCTGAAATGCCTTTTTTATCTAGCTCCTGCTGCGCAATTGGTATTGCCGGCACAAACCTCCCCATGATACCCTCTACTTGATCCATTGGAATACTCCAAATTCTAAAAAAACCAAGAATATGATCAATCCTAAATGCATCAAAATAAAAACTCATTTGCTCAAAGCGTAATTTCCACCAACTATAATCATTGGATGCCATTACTTCCCAATTGTAAGTTGGGAATCCCCAGTTTTGTCCTTTTACTGCAAAATCATCTGGCGGTGCGCCTGCTTGCATATCCATATGAAATAAATCAGGATGTTGCCATGCATCAGCACCATATCGGTAAACACCAATAGGGATATCTCCTTTTAATACGACCCCATTTTCATGGGCATATTTTGCACTCTCACTCAATTGTACATGCAAATGGTATTGTACAAAATAGTAAAAAGCAATATCATGATATGTTTTAGATTTTGCCCCAGTTAATTGATCAACTTCTTTTTGATCGAATTTTGAATACGTTGGCCAAGAATTAAAATCGACAGTCCCATGCAAATCTCTTAAATAGGAAAATGCGCTATAAGAAACCAACCAGTGTTCATTTTGTTTAAAAAACTTTTTAAATCCAGCAGTAGCTAAATCCTTCTTCCCATTCTCTTCATAAATTAATTTTAGCAATTGCCATTTTAATTGCATCACCCCATCATAATCAATCTCAGGCATTGCATTTAATTCATTCATTTGTTTTTGAAAAGGTGCAATTAAATTAGTTTGGTCTTTTTTAATCACTTCTTGTAACCTTAAATACATGGGATGTAAAGCAAAAGCAGAAATGGCTGCATAAGGATAAGAATCCAACCAAGAATGAGTGGCAGTAGTATCGTTCAGTGGCAAAAGTTGAATTAGTTTTAGCCCAATTTTCTTAGACCAATCCACTAAATACTTTAAATCAGAAAACTCTCCAATACCTGCACTTTGATTTGAACGCAATGAAAAAACAGGAATCGCAACGCCCGTTCCTTTCCATTTTGTATTTAATAATTGTGCAAATCCATCATTAATTATCGCCAACTGATCTTTTGTAATTGATTTTGGCAAAACCCTATTTGTTCCATCTTCAAAACAAACAAATTCATTTTTCGAAATATCAAAAACGCCATATTTATATTCAAATGGGAATGCTGCCTTCTCTAAATCCATACTCACTTCAAAATAAGGAGCTTCCATAATTTTAGTGAGCAAAATTGGATTTTTCACATCCCATTTTCCTAATTCCTTGGAAGCCCCAACAATACACAAAGTTTGATTTGTTTCAATTAATGGCGCCTTAACTCTAAAAATATGTGTGGTGTTTTTTTGAATACCATTGGATGGTTTTTGCTTTAATGTAGGTGGTAGCAAAACATTAATAAACGGCTCTGTATAAAAAACATTCTCTATGTAACCTGTATAATTCCATGCATCCATTAATACCAAACTGCTAGTGGTTACCCTATTAGGATTAAATACCTTATCATTTCCCCAATCATAAACCCTAGTTCCATCTGGATTTAAAATGAAATAATGGTAAGTGATTTTATCAAATGCTTGATAATCACTAAAATCCAAATGTAAACCCCAATAAGAATCGTTTAAAAATTTAAGCGGAATGGCCTTTTCAATCAAATTATCCCCTAATAGTGGATGATCCCCATAAACATATATTACCTGTCCATAGGTCGTTTGATATTTTAAATGAAAACAAACCTTCTTTAAAGCACTAATATTGTCTAAGGTTATTTTCAAATCTGACTTTTCATATTCCACAGGCTGCATATCAATCTATTTTGCAATTCAATCGTTTGGTCTTAATTTGTATCAAGCGGCATAAAGATAAAAAAATAGTGTGTAAAACGAACACATTAAAGTAAAAACTTCATATAATTTGAATCATCAAGCACAAATATTGGTATATTGCTTATTATCAAGCCCTTAGCGCATATAAATGGATAAAATTGTAATATATACAGATGGTTCCTCCAGGGGAAATCCAGGACCTGGGGGTTATGGGGCACTCTTGATTTGGGGAGAGAAAATGAAAGAACTTTCAGGTGCCTACCGTAAAACCACCAACAATCGCATGGAGTTATTAGGGGTAATCAAAGCCCTACTTTCTATTAAAAAAAGAGAATTGCCCATTCACATTTATACAGATAGCAAATACGTTGTGGAATCGGTGGAAAAAAAGTGGTTGGACAATTGGATCAAAACCGACTTTAAAGGAGGTAAAAAAAACAAAGATTTGTGGTTACAGTACCATAAAATTGCGGGCCCATTTACGATTAAATTTCATTGGGTAAAAGGACATGCCAACAACCCTTTCAACAATCGATGTGACGAATTAGCGACCCAGGCTGCCGATAACGGTCCTTGGGAAATTGATGCTGCATTTGAAGCAGCGCAAGCTTAAATGTAGTTGATTAAAGACACAGGAAAATCACAAACTACCTTAGTAAGAAAATTCACATTGAATTTGGAGCACTTAGAAAATTAAGGTTCCGAATTAGACCGTTTTAAATTGTGGCACTATTAAACGGAAGCTGCCAAATAAAACGCCACCGAATACTAAAGTACCTGCAACACTATATGGATAAAATGGCAAACCATCCACCATTGTTTGCACGAGTCCGGTCATATTTAATGCATGATGATACCCACCCCCTTGCGCCCAAACTAAAAAGTTAGACACTAAAAAATATACAGTGGGTGCAGCTAAAAAGCCAACAACGAATTTTGAAACTTTATTGTTTTGTAATCCAAAACCAAATACTGCAGTACCTGCAATTAAAACATAATTTAATAATTGACCGCTATAAAAACCTTCCATTGGTGACAAATGGTAAATGAATAATACTTGGTACAACAAATCTGAAATAAACATAGATAAGATAGGCAACAAAAATGCATATTGTTTTTGTTTAGAAAACAAAGATCCTCCAAATAATGCAATTGCAATTTGAGGTGCAAAACCATAAGGACGTCCTGGCATTACACGATATAAAGCACTTGTTGCAATCATGATCACTAAGGCAATAATTATTTGTTTATTTAACTTCATCGTTGTTGTTTTTCTATGGGTTTATCCTTTACCAATTATGATTTAATTGAGTTAGGATTTCAAAAATAAGGATTCAAATTAACATTGCAGAATTTACATTTTCCTCAAATGTGAATAACCTTATGGGACAAATGCCTTAAATAATACAGAATCGCTATAGGCAGTCAATACAACCGATTGTCCTGCAGGCAACATAGCCACTT
>JBIIRW010000059.1:0-10268 GCA_044341385.1 Sediminibacterium sp.
GGGAACTTTAACGTGCTATTAACCGGCGGCGATATTAGTTATTTTGTACCTCACATAAAAAAGAGGATATTTGCCGACCAAAATTTAATATATAAAGGACTTTATGCTATCTGCGAAAAAAATAATTAGGTTAATCCCTATCATAGGTTTAGTGTGTTTTTTAACCCCCACTCAGGCTCAAATTAATTCTCCCTTTTCTAGATACGGTTTAGGAAATGAAGTATTCAATAACCAAAATGCGGCAAGTCAAGGAATGGGTGGTTTTACGACCGCATACACCAGCAGCATGAATGGCAATTATGGACAAAGTGTCAATTTTAACAACCCTGCAACTTACGGAAGCATCTATTTGACCACATTTGATATAGGACTTAATATCAATAGCTATACTTTAAAAAGAACAACCCCTGTTGGAAGAGAAAAGTCAAACTACATGTCTCCTAATTATTTGGCTATTGGCGTGCCTATTGATAAAATTAAAAAAATAGGAATGGCTTTTGGATTAAGGCCTATTTCGCAAATTAATTATTCTATTAATGAGATTAGTTATTTAAAAGCAACAGGTGACTCCATCCTTAATAATTATAAAGGGGATGGCGGTTTAAATCAATTATTTTTTGGGGTAGGTAAAACTTGGAAAAATATTAGTTTTGGTTTTAATACCGGTGTTAATTTTGGACGCAAAAGTATTGAGACCAGAAAATCATTTTTATACAATACGGATTCAACCCATTATTATCAATCTTTATCTAGTACCAATACCATTTATTCTGGGCTATTTTTAAATACGGGTATACAAGGCGAATTTGCAATTAAAACGGTTGCAGGTAAAATTCCTAGTGATAAAACAGAATACAGTATCAGCTATGGTGCTACCTATAATTTAAATCAAAAATTAAATGGCAAACAAGATATCCTTAGATCTACCGGGGTATATACTGCCACTTCTGACTCCCCTTTAGATACTGTGTCGTTACAATCCAACTTAGGTGGAACCATCAAGGTGCCAGGTGTATATAGTTTTGGAATTGCATTTCATAAAAAAGAAGTTAGCCCTAGAGCCATTTATGATAACTGGGTAATTGGACTTGAATTTAGCGGAGCTGCATGGAAAGATAAATATGCGTTCTATGGTCAAAAAGATATGCTTTCTAATTCATGGATGTTACGACTAGGCGGACAGTATTGCCCTAATCCAACTAAATATGAAAGCTATTGGTCAACGGTTACTTATCGTGTGGGATTTTTTAATGGAAAGGATTATGCCAACATTGACAATAATGGTTTAAAAGTTTCTGGAGTTACCTTAGGATTAGGATTACCAGTTCGTAAGTACCGTTCCTATGATTATCAATATACGCTGATCAACTTAGCAATGCAGTTTGGACAAAGAGGTACAAGCGTGAATAATTTTAATGAAAGTTTTATTCAGTTTACTTTAGGATATAGCTTAAGTGATATTTGGTTTAACAAAAGAAAATATGACTAATCTTAACGCATATATCTATTTAAAATTAGCAGTTGCTTGTGTAAGTAGCTGCATTTTTTTTACTGCTTGCGAAAACAATGTAAATGAAGTGAAAGCTTTAGGCTCAAAGTCTGGAGGCATTGATGTTGGCAAGAATGTGGCGATATATATTAGCAATGATGGAAAGGTTAGCGCCAAATTAATGGCACCATTGATGAATAAATATTTATTGGATAGTGGTAAAATGATAGAATTTCCAGCTTCCCTAAAAGTTGATTTTTACAAAGAGGGCTTAGCGGTCGAAAGCAAACTAACTGCCAATTATGCAAAATATATTGAAGCAGAGAATAAAATTTTCTTACGCGATAATGTGGTGGTTTATAATATTTTAGGCGATACCTTATGGTCTGAAGAAATGTATTGGGACCAAAATACCAACTCCTTCCATACGGATAAGGATGTGATTGTCAAACAACATAATCCCATAGCAAAAATTTATGGTAAGGGATTTGAAGCCAACCAAAATTTAACCGATATTCACATATTCAAGCCACAATCAAACAGCTTTGCCATCATTAGTGATAGCAGTGGACTAAACCCTAAATAAATTAAAGATGGAATACAGATACATGGGTAAAACCGGGTTACAATTAAGTACATTAAGTTTTGGTAGCTGGGTCACCTTTCATAAACAAATTGACGACAAAATTGCCGACGAGCTCATGGGTATTGCCTATGAGCAAGGCGTCAATTTTTTTGATAATGCCGAAGTGTATGCTGCAGGAGAAAGCGAAAAAATGATGGGCCGTGTTTTAAGTAAAAAAAACTGGGACCGAACTTCTATTGTACTTTCTTCCAAAGCCTATTTTGGTTGGAGAGGTAAGGAAAATAAACCCAATCAAACTGGCTTAAGCAGAAAGCATTTAACAGAGGCTTGTCATGAAGCTTTACAAAGATTACGAACTGATTATTTAGATTTATATTTTTGTCATCGTCCAGATAAAAAAATGCCGATTGCCGAAGTTGTTCAAACAATGAACACTTTGATACAGCAAGGTAAAATTTTATATTGGGGAACCAGTGAGTGGAGCGGTGTTGAAATTATGGAAGCACACCGAATTGCAGAAGCATATCGACTTATTGGACCAGCGATGGAACAACCACAGTATAATTTATTTGAGCGAAGTAAAGTGGATGCAGAATATCTAGAAATATATAAAAATGTAGGATTAGGTACCACCATATGGAGCCCACTTGCTGCAGGATTATTAACAGGTAAATACAATGATGGTATACCCGAAGGATCAAGATTCCAAATAGAAGGATTTGAGTGGTTAAGAGATCGTTGGTTAATGCAAGAAAAAATAAATAAAGTACAGCAACTGGGTGCCATTGCAAAAGCGCTTAAAGTAAGCACTGCATCTTTAAGTATTGCATGGTGTATCAAAAACCCCAATGTTACCACTGCTATATTAGGCGCAACAAGTAAAACGCAGCTTTTAGATAATTTAACCGCACTCGATACTGCCGCTTTATTAACGCCCGAAATTATGGAACAAATAGAAGGTATTGTGGAAACCAAACCTAAATTACCAGAGTACTAGTAAATTAATTTGTTATGTTATTCGCTATTATCGCTTCACTTGCACTCATTGGATTCTTTTCAGGATATGAAATTGGATTTGTAAGCGCGAATCGTTTAAGCTTAGAACTTAAGAAAAAACAAGGGGGAAAATCAGGAAAAATTATTGCAAAATTTTTAGCTGAACCCACGCAATTTATTGGCACCTGCTTAGTTGGTTTAAATATATCATTGGTTGTATTCGGAATTTTGTTTGAAGAGTTACTTGACTTACTTATTTGGGATCATTTTAATCCAGGCAACTACTCAGTTTTATTAGGAAACACCATACTATCAACACTTGTTATTTTATTAATTGGTGAGCTAGGGCCCAAAGCAATATTTAAAGCAAGGGCCGCATCCATGATCAATACATTTGCACCCCTAGCTAATTTTTTTCATATTTTATTCAGACCACTAACCCTACTACTCGTTAATTTAGCGCAATGGGTTTTGCGTAATTTGTTTCAAGTAAGATTGGTCAATAAAAAAGAAGCATTCACCAAAGTTGATTTGGCGCATTTTGTACAACAAACAAAGGAACAAAAAGAACAGCAAGAATTAAATACCGATTTGTTTGAGAACGCACTAAGTCTTCCAGATATAAAAATTAGAGAATGTTTGGTTCCTCGTACTGAAATTGTAGGTGTTGATTTACAAACTAGCATCGAATCACTTACTGAAATTTTTATGGAAACAAAATTGAGTAAGTTAATTGTATATGATGATACATTAGATACCATCGTGGGCTATGTACATCAGTTGGACTTATTTAAAAAGCCTGCCTCAATAGCAAGCATACTTCACACTATACCCTTAGTTCCAGAAAGCATGAATGCAGCAGATTTAATCAACCTGTTCTCTAAAAAGCGGAAAAGCATTGCCTGGGTAGTGGATGAATTTGGCGGCACTGCAGGCATTGTTACGATGGAGGATGTATTAGAGGAGATTTTTGGTGAAATTGATGACGAATATGATGAACAAGAATTTTTAGAGAAAAAATTATCTGATACTGAATATGTTTTTAGCGGCCGTCTGGAACTTGACTACCTATATGAAAAATATGGTATAGATTTCTCAGCAGACAGCGCCGAAACCCTGAGTGGTTATTTAATTCACAAAAACGAGGCCATCCCCAAGCTAAGGCAGGTCATACATTTAAGCCATTTTGATGCCGAAATATTGGCTGTAAGTGATACCCGAATAGAAAAGGTAAAAATTAAAATACACTAGTATTATTTTTGAGTTTTGGCCTTCCATTTTCCCTATTAAACCTTAACTTTAGCCCTCATTGTAATTGACCTATGGCACTATTTGACCGTTTTAGCAACAGCGATAATTCAGAGATGACTTTCATTGATCATCTAGAAGTTTTAAGAGGTACTATTGTTCGCTCTTTATCTGCCGTATTGATTGCCTCATTGGTGCTATTCATTTATCGTGATTGGATTATGGACAATGTGATTACTGGTCCAATTAACCCAGATTTTATTACCTATCGTGTTTTTTGTCAATTGAGCCATTTTTTGCATTTAGGTGATTCTTTATGTATGCCTCCAGTAAAAGTTTCCATGCAAAGCACCACATTTGGTGGTCAATTTTTAAGTAGTATTAGCATGGCCTTTGTCGGGGGAATCATTATTGCATTCCCATTCGTATTTTATCAAATATGGGCTTTCATTAAACCAGCATTAAAGGAAAAGGAATTAAAGAATACAAGGTTCATGATTTTTTGGGTTTCCTTCTTTTTCTTTTTGGGCGCAGCATTTGGCTTTTTCGTTTTAGGCCCTTTCGCTTTCAATTTTTTAGCTAGTTTTCAATTAGGTACCAGAGGCGTCATCACTACGATCCCTACTTTTGCAGATTATTTGGATAATTTAACCAACTTAATATTGGGATGCGGTATTGCATTTGAGTTACCTGTTATTGTATTTTTGTTAACTAAGATTGGCATCATTACACCTGAATTTTTATCTACAACGCGAAAATACGCCGCAGTCATTATTTTAATTGTTGCTGCATTTATTACGCCGAGTCCAGATTGGTATAGTCAATTAATTGTATTTATACCTTTATATACCCTATTTGAGTTTAGTATTTTCGTTTCAAGATGGGCACATAAATCAGTAAAAAAATCGGAAGACGAAGAGTGGGATTAATCTAGACAAACAATAAAGCTTTAATATAAAATAAATTTTATGTCATACATGTTTGATGCTTCTAAACCTATTGCATTAGGCGCTGACCATGCAGGGGTACAATATAAAAATGAAATTATATCTTGGTTGCATGAAAAAGGATACACCACAAAGGACTTTGGCACCTATACCACTGATTCCGTTGATTACCCCGACTTCGCACATCCTACTGCAACAAGTGTTGAAACCGGTGAAGCTGCATTTGGAATCTTGTTTTGTGGCACTGCCAATGGCGTCGCAATGACTGCAAATAAACATGAAGGTATTAGAGCAGGATTATGTTGGAGATTGGAAGTAACAGAATTTACACGTTCTCACAATGACGCAAATATCATTTGTATCCCAGCGAGATATGTGCCTATTGAATTAGCAAAAGAAATGCTTGAAATTTTTATGACCACTGCATTTGAAGGTGGCAGACATCAGAATAGGGTAACTAAAATTAGCTGCGCTTAATTATCATTAAAATTACATCAATGAAAAAAATGATTTGGCTTTTATTGTTATTGATGAGCAATATTGTTTTTGCTCAAACAACCAATACTTTAACAAAATTTGGAAAAGTAATCACTACGGAAGGACTAAAACAAAAACTTTCTGTGATTGCTAGTGCAGAAATGGAAGGCAGAGAAACAGGAACTCCGGGACAAAAAAGAGCGGCTGCTTATATTGAATCAGAATTTAAAAGAATGGGCTTACTACCAGGTAATGGTCAAAGCTACCAGCAAGTATACCCAGTGTATCAAGATGCATTGGTTGAAAAAAAATTAGTGGTTGGAGGTAAAACTTTTGAATGGGATAAAGATTTTAATTTTTCATTACAAGGAATTGTAAGTGGCGATTGGAACTTTACTGAAGTTGTATTTGCTGGATATGGGATTGTTGACCCAGCCAAAAATATTAATGACTATGAAAATTTAGAGGTGAAGGGGAAGTTAGTCGTAGTATTGGATGGTGGCGGATCTGCTCCAGCAAATGCTGCTGGCGGAAGAGGCATGTTTAATAACCCAGCATCTTCATATGCTAAAACAAGAACAGCTTCCACAAAAGGTGCAGTAGGCTTATTAATTATTTCCCCTGACTTTCCAAAAAAATCTGCGACTGAAACCAAAGGCGGAATATATTTAAAAGCAAATACGACGGCAGCTGGCTTTTTATCGGCAACAATTTCACCCGAAGTAGCTGCAAATATTACTCCTATTGTTAGCACAGGTAAATTAACTGTTGCTGATTTTAAGGACATTAAAAAAGCAAACTACCCTGTAGAGATTAATATCGCAGCAAAAAAAGTAACTGAAAATGTAGAAAGCAGTAATGTAATAGGTATCATTCCAGGTACTGATAAAAAAGAGGAATATGTAATGATTACAGGTCATTACGACCACTTAGGTAAAAGAGGTGATGTTATTTATTATGGCGCTGATGATGATGGTTCAGGTACGGTAAGCGTAATGCAAATTGCAGAAGCATTTGCAGCTGCCGCAAAAAAAGGCAAGCAACCAAGACGTACAATAGTATTCATGACTGTAAGTGGTGAAGAGAAAGGTTTATGGGGCTCAGAATATTATTCAGAAAATCCTATTTTCCCATTAGATAAAACAACTGTTGATTTAAATATTGATATGGTAGGTCGCGTTGACACAGAGCGTTTAACGGCTGATTCTTTAAACTACGTGTATGTAATTGGTCATGACAAACTAAGCACTGATTTACCAGTGATCAATGAAGCCGCAAATAAAGCATCTAGCAATATTACATTGGATTATAAGTTTGATGATCCAAATGATAAAAACAGAATTTACTATCGTAGTGATCATTACAACTTTGCACGCAAAGGGGTTCCTATCCTATTCTTTTATGATGGTATGTTGTTAGCGGATTACCACAAACCAACGGATACGATCGAGAAAATTAATTTTGACTTAATGCAAAAAAGAGTGTTGATGATTTATCACACTGCATGTGAGATGATACAAAGAGAAGATATGTTGAAAAGAGATTTGAAGTTGAACATGCCGGGTCGATAATTAAAATGGGCCTTAATGAAATTTAAGGCCCATTTTAATTTTTTTCTTATAATTGATTCGGCGCCCCCCATAAACGAGGGCGCCGATTTACTTAATTGTTCTTAGAAAAGATACGGAATTGTTTTCGGCTCCGATCACTTCGTTCAATGTTCGTCAAATAATTGTATTTCTTTCCAAGTTCAATTGAATAATATTAAAATGCCCCCATTCAGTGTCTAACTTTTTGGGGGCATTCCATTTGTATGAAGGGCGTTTTTATAACTATTGCCCAAGTATATAGGCAAATATCAATGGCACTACAATGGTAGCATCACTTTCCACAATAAACTTAGGGGTATGAATATCTAATTTACCCCAGGTAATTTTTTCGTTGGGAACAGCACCTGAATAAGAACCGTAGGAAGTAGTGCTATCACTTACTTGACAGAAGTAGCTCCAAAAAGGAACATCATGCCATTCTAAATCCTGGTACATCATTGGAACTACGCATATTGGGAAATCGCCTGCGATACCGCCACCCACTTGGAAAAACCCAACACCCTTACCGCCACTATTTGCACGATACCACTCGGTGAGTTCCACCATATATTCAATACCATTTTTAACCGTACTCGCTTTTAATTCATTTTTAATTACATAGCTCGCAAAAATATTTCCAGTCGTACTATCTTCCCAACCTGGCACCACAATTGGAATATTCTTTTTAGCAGCAGCCACTATCCAGCTGTCCTTAGGATCAATTTCATAATATTGTTCTAATTCGCCACTCAAAATAACTTGATACATAAATTCATGCGGAAAATAACGCTCGCCTTTTGCTTCTGCTTGTTTCCAAAACTTAACAATATGCTTTTGTAATCTTCTGAAAGCTTCTTCTTCAGGAATACAAGTATCTGTAACACGGTTATAATGATTCTCTAATAAATCCCACTCATCCTGTGGTGTTAAATCACGATAGTTAGGAACGCGCTTATAATGACTATGCGCTACTAGGTTCATCACGTCTTCCTCCAAGTTGGCACCAGTACAACTAATGATGGCAATTTTATCCTGACGAATCATTTCCGCCAAACTAATACCTAATTCAGCAGTACTCATCGCACCAGCCAAACTCACCAACATTTTTCCGCCTTCTAATAAATGGGTTTCATATCCTTTAGCGGCATCCACTAAAGCAGCAGCATTAAAGTGTCTATAATGATGCTCAATAAATTGAGAAACAGGTCCTTTGCTCATTTGTTTGAATTTGAAGCAAAAGTAAATTTTTTTAGTCATAAATAGTACCTTGTGGTACAATTCATCCCTATGAAAGACAGTACCAAAAATCTAGTTTTAGCATTATTGTTAATAGCTGCCCCTTTTGCATATGCGTCCTATGTTTACCCAAGCTTACCTGATACCATACCGACCCACTTTAATATTAAAGGGGAAGCAGATGCCTATGGCGGAAAAGACAGTATTTTTTTAGGGCCTGGAATTATGGCAATCGTTGGTCTGTTTGTATTTATTCTAATATCCAATCTTAAAAGTTTTGATCCAAAAAGATACAAAGCAGCGGATGATGGTTTGTACAAAAAATTTGCACTATTTACTGTTGCTTTTTTAAGCCTGATCAGTTTTATTATTATTTTTTCTGCAAGTAACCATTCCATTGCTATTGGAAAATTATTACTTCCTGCATTAGGACTTTTTTTTGCTGGATTCGGTTGGTACATGCCAAAAATTCATCAAAACTATTTTGCTGGATTTAAACTTCCTTGGACTTTAGAAAATGAAGATAACTGGAATGAAACACATAAGGTAGCAGGTAAAATATGGATGTATGGTGGGATTGCACAAGCGATTGCTGCTTTGTTAATACCGAATATGGCAGGGTTTATTGTATTTTTTAGTATCATATTTATTATGGTAATAATACCAACAGTATTTTCCTACCGGATGTTTAAAAGAGGGAATACCATCGTATAATAATTAATTGAAAATTGAAACTAACCAAAGGACATTGTAGTAGTAAAATATAAAAACAGTTGATAAAATGAGCAATAAAAATAATTTAGGAACCAAGTTTATACATGCAGGTGCACATCCTGATCCAAGTACAGGAGCGATCATGACGCCTATCTACCAAACCTCCACCTATGTGCAATCCGCGCCAGGCGTACATAAGGGTTATGAGTATGCACGAAGTCAAAACCCAACGCGCTTTGCCTTGGAAGAAGCATTTGCAGTGATTGAAAATGGAAAATTTGGTTTGGCTTTTGCGAGTGGTGTTGCTGCAACTGATGCGGTGATGCGCTTACTAGTTCCAGGTGACGAAGTAATTGCTGCACATGATATGTATGGTGGTTCATTTCGTTTGTTTTCAAAAGTGCATGAAAAAATGGGCATTAAATTTATTTATGTGGACACTTCTAATGCAGATAATGTTGCCAATGCCGTAACACCCGCTACCAAACTGATTTGGGTGGAAACGCCTACGAATCCACTGATGAATATTACAGATATTGCAGCTGTTGCAGCTATCGGTAAAAAACACAATTGTATGGTTTGTGTAGATAATACTTTTGCTTCTCCCTATTTACAAAATCCATTGGATGATGGCGCCACCATTGTCATGCATTCTGCTACAAAATATTTAGGCGGCCATAGTGATGTTATACAAGGATGTTTGGTGATGAATGATGAAGCCTTGCGCGATCAACTCTATTTTATACAAAAAAGTACAGGTGCCGTTCCAGGACCGCAGGATTGCTTTTTAGTTTTAAGAGGAATCAAAACTTTACATGTACGAATGCAAAGACATTGCGAGAACGGAGAAAAAGTAGCTGCTTATTTACGCCAACATCCAAAAGTAGCAAAGGTATACTGGTGTGGTTTTACAGACCATCCAAATCACGACATTGCGAAAAGACAAATGCGTGGCTTTGGCGGTATGATGAGCTTTACCTTAAAGG
>JBIIRW010000120.1:0-2962 GCA_044341385.1 Sediminibacterium sp.
GCTATAATTTCACCTTAAAATTATGCCTATTTTCTTATATAATAAAGATTTAAGGGGTATGCCAATTGGCTGAATTCTTAGAATTTAAGTAGTTTAGTCGTGTAGTTGTTACATGGTTATGCTTTAAATAATATAATTTTACATAAAAATACCTGTAAATCAATGATTTACAGGTATTTAAGTTTATTATACTTTGTTAGATAGAATTAGATCTATTTATACAATTGATTAAATAATAATTTGAAATTTCCATGTGTTTGCGCCCTAAAAGTGATTTCTGGACCAAAAACAGTCAATTTTCCCTTACCGACGTTAGTTTCAAAGGCTGCTACTCCGTCCTGTAAATAGGCTTGTCCAAATGCCCAACCACTTCTTAAGGTACTCGCAGTAGCATACCAAGCTAAAGGCGTGATTTGCTTTTGTGCAATTGCATCAGGTAATAATTTAAAAACAGGGCTTGCATTAAAATACACATCAGCCGTTCCATTCATTCCCCAGTTGGACATATTATTATTGTCGAGTGTAACTTGCAACACACTTCCAGGAATATAAAATTTTTCACCAGGCAATGCTTTTTCTTTTCCGGCAATCATTTCTACAAGCGCATTTTTTACAGGTGCATTTATATGATAAGCCAAATTCGCACTTGATCCGATCGTTACAATTTTACCGCCGTTTTGTAAAAATTTATTTAATGCAGGAATAGATTTATTTACAGAAATACTTCCTAGTGTATGTTGAAATTCTTTTGGAACGTCTTCTAACTTAGGCGCTCTTTCTTCATAAGAAAATGAAGACTCATTTTTTAATGCAGGTATCGCACCTTCAACAAAAACCAAAACATCATAGTTGGCATTTAAATTTACAGAATCAATTTCCTTTGCATAAATAAGTTTAAAGGGGAAATGATATTGTTCAAAAATCCATCTCAACCAACCCGATGACATAGAACCGCCATACTTATCCCAAAGTCCAATGCGAATAGGTTGGATTTTATTTAAAGTATCAGTTAGTGGCGTTGTAACACTTGTAAAAACAATACCATAATCAGTACTTAATTTTTTTATTGAATTATTTAATTTATCAGAATGTCGAACAAAATATTGCTCCTTACTTTTGTAAATACTTTCCCCAGTATTTAATAATTCGTTTACGGCAATATAAGATGCATTGTCTTTTGTTGAAAATGTATAACCATAATTTGCACTTATGCCATTAATTATTTTACCTACTGGTTTTTGTATTTCGCCATAGGCCAACGCTTCAAAAGGTCCTGTAAAATCATCTAATACTCTATCAAACTCAATACCCATAGTAAACGCAGGCGTCCAGCCCGCTGCATCATACGGACGCACAGGTGGGCCTCCTGGATATAAAAAATCATTGGGATGATCCTGTGGTTCAAACATATCTAACACATGTGGACGAAATGCTTGATTTGTTTTTACAATATAGGAGCCTGCTAAATATTTTTTTGTGCCCACCATAAAATCAGTACTTGCACGATGTACTTTAATACCACTTTTAATTAAAATATTTACAAATTGAATCGCTGTAGTAGATTGATTTATTGGAATAATAAATCCGCGTGGATCGCGTGTTACTGGATTTTTATACACCTTATTAAATACAGATAATTGAAATGAATCAATTTTTCCTGTTGCTTTCTCTGTTTTTAATAACTCGCTGAGGGCATCTGATTTTTTTGGATAAAGTGTCCAATTATCTTTGCTACCTGCCTCAATACTATGACGCCCCATGGTATAAATATTATAAAGCAATTCATCTTTATAACGAGCGGCATAATTTAATACTGCATAGTTTAATGAAATAGAATAATCAATTGAATTTTTAAAATACCATTTTTGTGGAAGGATCGGATTAGGTAGTCCACTATTTGGAATTAATCGTTGTGGAACCAAAGGAATACTCGAAGGTGTTGGACTTCCAATAATTTCAGTTAATAAGCCAATGATATTATGATAGTAAGCGGTGGTTCGCAATCCGCCATTCCACCAGGTTGAATATACAGAGCCGCCTTTCATCGTATATCCAGGTTTACTTTCTGTGTTTAAGCGATTACTCATTGCAGCACCTAGTGCATCAATACCTGTCATCAATAACGGATCATATACATGATTAAAAGGATCACGGTAAGGAGGACCAGCAACCACTGTACCTGGAGGACCAGTTTGATGATGATTGTATAAAATTTGCGGCATCCATTCAATGTATTGTTGCACACTCATGTTTCTAGATTCGCTCATGTTGGTCATAAAAAAATCACGATTATTATCATGCCCAATATATTTTTGATAGAGTCTTGGTAAACCTGAGGTGGTTCTTTTTAAGGTATCACTATTGCGCATATACCAATTGGAAACTAGTTCTTGTCCATCGGGATTTGCATGCACAAATAAAATGATGGTTGATTTTAAAATGCGATTTGTTTCTTCATCTGTTCTTGTAATAATTTGATACAGGGTTTCTATCCACTGATGAATACCTACTACCTCAGTCGCATGTAACCCGCCATCAATCCACACTACCGCCTTTCCTTCATCAGATAGTTTTTTAGCTTCGGCTGGGGTTAATTCTTCTGCGCGTGCTAATTTTTGTGCAATGCTTTTATATTTTTCTACATTGGCTAAATTGGTTGGATCAGATACAATAACCATGTATTGGTTGCGTCCTTCTTCCGTTTTTCCAATGACTTGTAATTTTACTTTTTTTGAAGTCGCTGCTATTTTTTTTAAATACGCTTCCGTTTGCGTAAAAGTGGCCAAGTGATAATTGTCGCCAATACTAAATCCAAAATGCGATTTTGGCGTTGGCACATTTTGTGCTTGCACAAATAATTGTGTGCTAACAATCAGACAAATTAAAATAATAATTTTACGCATATAAAATTGTTTATAATGATAATAATATAACCTTGGAAATTAAATAATTCAAAGTATTG
>JBIIRW010000010.1:0-33293 GCA_044341385.1 Sediminibacterium sp.
TTCCTTTGGATACACAATTGGCAAATATGGATTTCAATAATCCTGGTACTTATGATTTTGCTTTTGAAATTGGTTTAAAACCCAAATTTGAAATAAAAATAAAAGACATAAAAGTAAAGCGCTATAAAGTTACAGTGACGGATGAAATGATTCAAAATGAAGTGGATCGTATTCAAACACGCAATGGTAAAATGACCGAACCTGAAACTGCAGATTCAGAAGAAAATGTTTTGAATGTAACATTTATTGAATCTGACAAAGACGGCAATGAATTGGAAGGCGGCATTAAAAAAGATAATTCATTATTGATTAAATATTTTACAGCAGCCACTCGAAAAAAATTATTAGGCAGCAAAACGAACGATACCCATATCATTCAATTAAAGAAAGCCTTTGAAGATAAGGAGCTTGAAGTGATTGTGGGCGATCTTGGTATTACTAAGGAAGAAACAGACAAGTACTTTAAATTAGTCGTAACTAAAGTTGGTTTGATAGAAAAAGCAGCAATTGACGAAACTTTATTTTTAGCCACATATCCCAACGAAGCGATCAAAACGGAGGAAGAATTCCGCGCAGCGCTAAAAAAAGATATCGAAGGGTATTATGAACAACAAGCACGTAATCAAATTCACGATCAAATTTATCATGGCTTGATTGAAGATACAAAAATGGAATTTCCAACTGCATTTTTGAAGCGTTGGTTACAACAAGGAGGCGAAAAACAAAGAACATTAGAAGAAGCAGAAAAAGAATATCCAGTATTCCAAGACCAATTAAAATGGACTTTAATTAGTGGCCATTTAATGAATGAAAATAAAGTGGAAGTAGTAGCAGAGGATTTAAAGAATTTTGCAAAGCAACAATTGATGAGTTATATGGGCAACCAAATGGGCGCCATGGGTGATAACGACAAATGGCTAGAAGACTATGCCGTTAGAATGATGCAAGACAAGAAATTTGTAGAAGATAGCTACCATAGAATTAGTACAGACAAATTATTCAAAGCCGTTGAAACTGAGGTACAAGCAAAAGATACCCCAATTGATGCTGAAAAATTTGCAGACATGTTAAAACATCACCACCACTAGGCAAATAGGGCGTAGCCCAGTAAAAATGGTGTGACTTGAAATAAATCATTGAAAGCCAAGGCCTTCTATTTTAAATAGAAGGCCTTTTTTGTGTCATATTCTGAAACTTTGGCATTCTTTTTGTAGTTCCTTTGAATACAAGGTTTTACCTTTAACCACTGAAAACAGACAATATGAATTTAGGAAAAGAATTTGAGCAATTTGCGATCAAAGGAAGAGGGATCAGCAGCAATAGTCTACATCAATATAAAAATAGCGTCACTAACCTGACCCCTTATATTATTGAGGAACGACCTATGAATGTGGCAAGCATGGATGTATTTAGCCGCTTAATGATGGATAGAATCATTTTTTTAGGCGAAGGCATTAATGACTATGTAGCAAACATTGTTACCGCACAGTTATTATTTTTAGAAAGTACGGATCGTACCAAGGATATTCAAATGTATATAAACAGCCCAGGCGGAAGCGTTTATGCCGGCTTAGGTATTTATGATACCATGCAGTTCATTAGTCCCGATGTGGCTACTATTTGTACAGGCATGGCAGCAAGCATGGGTGCCATTTTGTTATGCGCAGGTGTGGAAGGAAAAAGAACCGCATTAAAACATAGCCGCATCATGTTACACCAACCAAGTGGTGCTATTGGTGGCCAAGCAACAGATATTGAAATTACTGCTAGAGAAATAAAAAAATTAAGAACCGAATTGTATGAAGTGATTGCACACCATACCCATAAGGATTTAGCAACGGTGAGCAAGGATTGCGACAGAGATTTTTGGATGACTGCCGCTGAAGGAAAAGAATATGGATTAGTGGATGAAGTTTTATTAACCAACCCACGCAAGATTAAAAAATAAAGAAGAAAAAATAATTGTATGATACTTACCAATCAATATTTAATGGCAGAGGATGACGAGCCAAAAGAAAATAAGAAAGAAGAAACAGGACCTAGTTTTTTGAATAAAAAAATGGAGCAAATCTTTTTTGAAAAAAGATCCATTTACTTATGGGGTCAGGTGGATGATAAATCAGCAAAAGATATTGTAACAAAATTATTATTGTTAGATGCGGACAAACCAGGTGAAGAAATTAATTTTTATATCAATAGTCCAGGTGGCGTTGTTACCAGTGGCATGGTTATGTTTGATACCATGAACTTAATCAAAAGCCCGGTGCACACCATTTGTATGGGATTAGCCGCAAGCATGGGTTCCATCCTTTTAAGTATGGGCGAAAAAGGAAAGCGTACCATTTTCCCACATGGGGAAGTTATGATACACCAACCTAGCCTAGGCGGATATTACCAAGCAACGAGTGCAGATATTGAAATTCAGGCAGAGCAAATTAGAAAGACCAAAGAATTAGGCGCTAAAATATTAGCGAAGAATTGTGGTAAAACTGTTGAGCAAATTATGGCCGATTTTGATAGAGATTATTGGATGGATGCCAAAGAAGCTGTGGCATATGGTATTGTTGATAAAATAGCAAAATCGCTTTAATAAATTAATGATCATGAGTAAAGTTGAAGCAATACAATGTTCCTTTTGTGGACGCAAGCGAGAAGAAGTTAAAATATTGATCGCTGGCCAAGAAGGACATATATGCGAGCATTGTATTGAACATGCCCATGAAATTATTGTGAAAGAATTTCACCAAAAAAAGGCGGATGGAAAAGCAGGAAACTTGAAAGTCCAAAAACCAACAGCCATCAAAGCTTTTCTAGACCAATACATCATTGGACAGGATGAAGCTAAAAAAATATTATGTGTTGCCGTTTACAATCACTTTAAGAGAATTAATTTACCTGTCACTACCAAGAATGAAGTGGAAATTGAAAAGAGTAATGTGATCATGATTGGTGAAACAGGAACTGGTAAAACATTACTTGCCAAAACCATTGCCAAGCTTTTGAATGTTCCATTTGCGATTGTGGATGCAACTGTATTTACAGAAGCGGGTTATGTAGGCGAGGATGTTGAAAGTATGTTAACGCGTTTGTTACAAAATTGCGACTATGATGTAGAAGCTGCGCAAAGAGGCATCGTATATATTGATGAAATTGACAAAATTGCTCGTAAAAGCGATAACGCTTCTATCACGAGAGATGTGAGCGGCGAAGGTGTACAACAAGGATTATTAAAAATGTTAGAAGGCACTGAAGTGCTTGTTCCGCCGCAAGGAGGTCGTAAACACCCTGATCAAAAAATGATTAAGGTGGACACTAAAAATATTTTATTTATTTGCGGTGGCGCATTTGACGGTATTGATAAAATTATTGCTCGTCGTATCAACACCAACGCCATTGGATTTAGTGTAAATAAGGACGAACAAGAATTACAAAGAAAGAATTTATTACGTTTTGTAAACGCACAGGATATTAAGAGCTTTGGATTGATTCCCGAAATGTTAGGGCGTCTTCCTATTGTTACCCATTTAGAGCCATTGGATGCCGACACCTTAAGAAGTATTTTAACGGAACCTAAGAATGCATTAATCAAACAATACACCCAATTATTTGCGATCGAAAAAATAAAACTCAGTATCGATAATGACGTTTTTGATTATATCGTAAACAAAGCAATGGAGTATAAATTAGGCGCTAGAGGATTAAGAAGTATTTGCGAAAGCTTGTTTACACAAGCCATGTTTGAAATGCCTGGAACGAATGCAACTGAGTTTAATGTAACATTAGACTACGCCAAAAATATGTTCGACAAGAGTAAATTAAGCACTTTGAAAGTGGCTTAACCCAATTATAAATAAATTATTAAATCAAATTTTATGCAAGAACTAATTGATCGTTTGGTAAAAGAAACAGGCGTTACACCAGAGCAAGCAAAGCAATCTATTGAGACTATCGCGGCATTTGTAAAAGAAAAATTCCCAATGCTAGGCGGTGCTGTAAATCAAATTTTTAAAGCAGGCGGAAAGTAGTCTTAATACTGGATTAGGAACTTGCTAAAAAGTAAAATCCTCCCGAAGGAGGATTTTCAAGCAAGCAATCGAAAACAAGGAAATTAATCCTAACTCAAACTAATACTTTTTTTCTGAGTCTTTCCTTTTTTTAAACAGTATTTATGCAGACTCCAATACTGCCAATTCTAGTGCATTGTTTTTCAATCACTTATAATAATTCGGCTTTTTAGCCAAAGGGCTTGTTTTTCAGGCAAATCAAATAAAATAACCAGTTCCCGCCAGGAGATTTGGCCACGCTGCCGTTTTCTCAACTTTAAAATTTCAAAGATTTGCTGATCCTCAAAAATCCCTAATGATTTCCACTGGGAAAAGTTCATGTTACTACTATTAAGCAGGGGTGTAAAGTTTTTCTGTACCAACAAATGGGGACGTAAATTTTGAAAATCGGAATCTGCTAAGCCATATACCTTTTTTAATTGCATGGGATGTGTAAAACCACCCAAATGATTTTTATAATTGATAATTTGATGAACAATATTCATAGGCAACCTGGTTTTATCATGCCATTCATTCGCATCCGCTTCGTTGATATTAATCGTCCAACTGACAGCTCCTTTTTTCATTTTTAGCCAAGGACCATTATTACTTTCTTTATCCTTATTTGATTTATACCTTGACGCATAATCATAATTTGATCTATAATTATTTCCCTTATCGTTTGTAGTATATCTCCCCCATTTGCTTTCACTTCCCGTTGATGTTATTACTATAAATGGGATTAACTGATGCGCAATAACTGGATCCAACCCATACAACTTAAGAATATCTTCTTTTTTATAAAAGCGCCCACCCTTTTCACGATAATGAATTAATGTGTTGACTTGCTTTATTGGAATACCTAAATGAATTGCATTTGCACTATCAATGGTATTAGGATCGAAATTAAACAAATGGAGTTCGGAGATAGCCTGGGGTGTCGACTTCCCAACTATATCATTTTTATGAGGCACTATTAAGGCGAATACAATACTCAAGGTTAATATTATACCCAATACAATGATGCCTTTTCTTTCTTTTTCTGAAAATATAAAATATGCTTCCCAAGAATTTATCATGTTAAATTTTCACACGAATTAGTGAAAAATACAAAGTAATAAAATGTAATTATTCAACCGCATATAGGTACAAATAAACCTAACCGAGGTCAACAGTCAAATTCAAGCCCATCATAGGCTAAATGCATGCCAGCAGGCAAGCTGGCTTCCACATCATCATGCAATCCTATTTGGTGGCTAAAGTGAATAAAATATACCGTGGGCACTTTCAATTCCGTTGCCAAAGCAATAGCTTGCTTCAAATTAAAATGGGTGGGATGGTCCTGCTTTCGTAAAGCATTTAAAATTAAAATTTTAGATCCCTTTACTTTTTCTTTTTCTTCAGCCGAAATATAATTTGCATCCGTGATGTAACTTAAATCACCAATTCTAAAACCAAGGACCGGCATTTCTCGATGCATTACATGAATAGGCAAAAAAGGAATATCTCCAACTTTAAATTCGGCTTGATCAATCGTATGTAAAATCATTTCAGGAAGTCCCACATCTTTCTTTTCCTCAAAGGCATAATAAAAATCTCTTTTGATGGCAATTTGCGTTAGTGCATTCGCGTAAATGGGCATGGACTTATTAGAGAAAAAATTAAAGGGTCGAATATCATCTAAGCCTGCATAATGATCACGATGTGGATGCGTAAAAACAATGGCATCTAATTTAGTTGTATGGGTGCGCAGCATTTGATACCTAAAATCAGGGGTAGTATCAATCACCACTGTTGTCGTCGCGCTTTGAATTTTTATGCTTGTTCTTAATCTTTGATTAATAGGATCGGCTGATTTGCATACTTCACAATCACAACCTATTAAAGGTACGCCTGTACTTGTTCCTGAACCGAGGATAGTGAAATGTAACAAAATAAATATTTTTACAACAAACAAATAAATCGAGTCAAGCTATTATTCCGCAGGGGTCAAACTCAATTTTTTGACTTCTTCATACACTTTTTGAGATTGATGCGTCAATTTATCAAATTGAATATCTAATTGTGGAATTAACTCCAACAAGGTATTGATACGCGCTTCTAAATTTAAAAACTTATTCAAAACCACAATTCTTCTTGATTCAAGCAAACACCACCCACTCTGAAAATTCCCGCGCTCATATCTAACTACATATTCAGATTCTCCCAAAATATCTTCCAATTTATCTAAGGTGGTTTGATTTAATTTCATATTAATCATTTGATTTATAGGGTAATAAGTCGGCATACAAATATAGTTTTTTTGCGCTCCGGGCATTTAATTATGCACCGCGAGTTATTCACATTTCGTACCTTTGTAAACACAACTCGACTATGGCCATTACCAGTAGAAAAATTATAAACGACCCAGTACACGGATTTATTACCATTAATGATCCAGTGATTGCAGCAATTGTTAACCACCCTTATTATCAAAGATTAAGGCGTATACAGCAAATGGCTTTGGCGCAATTGGTTTATCCAGGTGCAGTGCATACCCGATTACACCATTCTTTGGGCGCCTATCATTTAATGTGCAATGCTATTACGGAACTAAAGGACAAAGGAATTAACATTACCGACGCCGAGGCGCAAGCAGCAAAAGCAGCCATCTTATTACACGATATTGGACATGGCCCATTTTCACATGCGCTTGAAAATGTAATTTTAAAAGGGGTAACCCATGAGGATTTATCGCTTTTGATTATGCAAGCTTTAAATACCGAAAACGACGAAGCACTTAACGGCAAATTAACCTTGGCTATTCAAATTTTCACGAACCAATATCCTAAAAAGTTTTTACACCAATTAATAAGTGGGCAGTTAGATGTGGATCGCTTGGATTATTTATCTCGCGATAGTTTTTTCACCGGCGTTAGTGAAGGCGTTATTGGCTACCAACGCATTTTAAAAATGCTAACCGTTCATGACAATGAATTAGTCGTAGAGGAAAAAGGAATCACCAGTGTTGAAAAGTTTTTGGTATCACGGAGATTAATGTATTGGCAAGTTTATATGCACAAATCGGTGGTTGCTGCTGAAAACATGTTGGTTAAAATTATTGAACGTGCACAATGGTTGCTAGCACAAAAAGACGATGCTATAGAAACTGGAACCGTACTTGATTATTTTTTAAGCGAGTTCACGGGCAAATTAGCCGATATTGATTTAAACGCCTATTGCCAATTAGATGATACGGACATTTTAAGTGCCATTAAAAAATGGCAACACCATAAGGACCCTGTCATATCTCTTTTATGTAACCGATTATTAAATCGAAAGTCCTTTAAGTGTAAGATGCAAGACAAGCCCATTAGCGCAAGCGAATGGGATGCAGCCTATGCATTAGTCAAAGCCAAGTTCCCGATGAATGAGCAGGACCTATCTTTTCTTTGTTTTAAAGGGGAAGCCACCAACACCTTATATAAGAATGATGGAGAAACTATTAAAATTTTGCTAAAAACCGGTCAAATAAGCACTATTTCACAAATACAAAATGCTTTAATCAACGAAAGTCTTTCCGCCCCGGTGAAAAAATTTTACATTTGCTTGCTTAACGAATAACCCCTCATTCAACCCCTAGCGTATGCTACAATTTACTGCCCAACAAATAGCTATAATGATCCAAGGTCAAGTGGAAGGGGATGTCACTGTAGCAGTAAATAATTTTGGCAAAATTGAAGAAGCAAAAAAAGGAGACATTTCCTTTTTGGCCAATCCCAAATACGAGGAATTTTTATACACCACGCAAGCATCTATTGTTATAATAAATGCATCCCTGGTATTGAAAAAAAGTATTCCCGCTACGCTCATTAAAGTGCCTGATGCCTATGCGGCATTTGCAACTTTACTTACGAAGTATCAAGAATTAAAAGCACAACAATTAAACGGAATTGAACAACCCTCCTTTATAGCGCCTACAGCAAAAATGGGTAAGAACCACTATATCGCTGCATTTGCGCATATTGGAAATAATGTAAGTATGGGAGATGATGTTAAAGTTTATCCCAATGTAGTGATTGCTGAAAATGTTAGCATTGGTAACAATGTAGTATTACATCCTGGCGTAATTATTTATTCCGACTGTGTGATTGGAAACAATGTAACTATACATTCAAATGCAGTGATTGGTAGTGATGGTTTTGGATTTGCACCAACAGCGGATGGCAGTTTTCAAAAAGTTCCTCAGCTAGGGAATGTGGTTATTGAAGATAATGTTGAGATCGGATCCAACACCACCATTGATCGCGCGACCATGGGTTCCACTTATATCAGAAAGGGGGTGAAATTGGATAACTTAATACAGATTGCACATAATGTAGAGATTGGAGAAAATACAGTCATCGCCGCGCAATGTGGTATTAGTGGCAGCACCAAACTCGGTAAAAGCGTCATGATGGGCGGGCAAGCGGGCGCATCTGGCCACTTATTAGTGGCCGATGGGGTGAAAATTGCTGCACGAAGTGGGCTTACCAAAAGCATCAAACAGGCCAATTTAGTGGTCACTGGTTACCCTGCCGGAGAGCATGGCGCCACCTTAAGAAGCCAAATTCAAGTAAAAAACCTGCCTTTATTGGAGAAAAGGGTCAAGGAACTTGAAATATTAGTACAACAACTGGCCCAAAAAGGCTAATTCAGCTTAATTTTGCTGAAAATCATCGCTTTACATTAGCGAAGCATTAAACAAGAATAGCATGGATCAAAATTTTAATCCCGATAAGCAACATACCTTAAGCAAAAGTATCAGTATAAGTGGCACCGGTTTGCATACAGGCGTGTTGGTGGATATGACCTTGACTCCGGCCAACCCAGGATACGGGATCCAATTTCAAAGAGTTGACTTACCCAATAAACCGACCATTAAAGCAGATTGCGATTTAGTCACAGATACTAGCCGCGGAACTACTTTACAAGTGGGTGATGTAAAAATTAGCACCGTTGAACATATTTTAGCAGCCCTTGTTGGCATGGGTGTTGATAATTTATTAATTGAAGTGAATGGTCCTGAGATTCCAATTATTGATGGAAGCTCGAGTCCGTTTATTGAAAAAATAGAAGCAGCTGGAATTTTTGAACAGGATGCTGCAAAAGCATGGTATAGTATTGATGAAAATATATTTCACTATGATGATGAGAAGCGTGTTGAAATGGTGGCACTTCCTGCGCTTGATTATCAAATTACGACACTGATCGATTTTAATAGTCCAGTATTAGGAACACAACATGCAGCATTAAAAACAATCAAAGATTTTAAAGCAGAGATCGCGCCTTGTCGCACTTTTTGTTTTTTACATGAATTAGAAACATTACTTAAAAATGATTTGATTAAAGGCGGGGATATTAATAACGCGATTGTAGTAGTGGATAAGCCTGTATCCAGTGAGGAAATGAGTAGATTAGCTAAAGTATTTAAGCGTGATAAAATTGAAGTAAAAAGCGAGGGTTATTTAAATAATTTAGAATTAAGATTTCCAAATGAACCTGCAAGACATAAATTATTAGACGTGGTGGGTGACTTAGCATTGATTGGTTATCCAATTAAAGCACGCATCATTGCCAATCGTCCAGGGCATAGTAGTAATGTGGAGTTTGCAAAAAAAATTAAGCAGTACATTAAAAAAAATAAACACGTTAAGGATGTACCCGTATATAATCCTTCGGAAACACCTGTGTTTAATTTAGAACAAATTGAAAAAACATTACCACACAGACATCCGTTTTTATTTATTGATAAAATCATTGAATTAACAGATACGATGATTGTAGGTGTGAAGAATGTTACTTACAATGAATGGTTTTTCCCTGGACACTTTCCAGGAAATCCAGTCATGCCAGGTGTTTTACAAATTGAAGCATTAGCCCAAACGGGTGGTATATTATGCATCAACGCAATGCCTAAAGGACAATACGATACTTACTTTTTAAAAATAGATAATTGTAAATTCAAACAAATGGTAAAACCAGGTGATACCATGTTGTTGAAAATGGAATTAACCTCCCCTATTCGTCGTGGTATTTGTGAAATGAGAGGCACGGTTTATGTGGGAGGTAAAGTAGCTACCGAAGCAGATTTAGTAGCACAAGTAATTAAAAGAGCAGAATAAAAGAAGATTAAATTATGACACATCCATTTACCTATATTGATCCTAATGCAAAAATTGCATCCAATGTAAAAATTGACCCATTTACCGTGATTCATGGGGATGTGGTTATTGGAGAAGGTACCTGGATTGGCAGTAGTGTCACCATCATGAATGGCACTAAGATTGGAAAAAATTGCCGCATATTTCCAGGGGCAGTAATTGGTGCTGATCCACAGGATTTGAAATTTAATGGTGAAAAAACAAATGTTGAAATTGGCGACAATACCACCATTCGTGAATTTGTAACCATCAACAGAGGTACTTCGGATCGTTGGATTACCAAAGTGGGCAACAACTGTTTAATCATGGCCTATAGTCATATTGCACACGATTGTATCATTGGCAATTATTGTATTTTAAGCAATAGTGTACAAATTGCAGGACATGTTACCTTGGGCGATTACGCTTGGATTGCAGGTGTGAGTGCGGTACACCAATTTGTAAACATTGGACAGCACGCCTATATTGCTGGAGGTAGCTTGGTAAGCAAGGATGTGCCTCCTTATATTAAAGCGGTGCGTAATCCATTAAGTTACGGCGGGGTGAATAGTGTTGGTTTAAAAAGAAGAGGATTTGATTTGGAAAAAATAAATCATATCCTGGATATCTACAGATACATTTTTAGTAAAGGAATGAATACAACGCAGGCATTAGAATTTATTGAGGAAGAAATTCCTGCAACAGATGAACGCGATGAAATTGTAACTTTTATTAGAGATAGCGGCAGAGGTGTTATAAAAAGATTCGGCAAGGGTGTCGTAGAAGAAGATTAATCCATATGCAAATTAGCTTACAACAAGCCAGCAAGAGATTTAATAAAGAATGGATTTTCAGAAATCTGGATTATACATTTGAGCTTGGACAGCATTATGCGCTTATTGGTAATAATGGTTCTGGGAAAAGCACTTTACTTCAAATTATAGCAGGCTACAGCAGCTTAACCAAAGGAACTATTCAATGGAGTGGTAATGACCATACGACTATTTTTCAACAGCTAAGTTTTGCGGCGCCTTACTTAGAATTGGTGGAGGAATTTACCACGATGGAGCAATTTGATTTTCACGCTACATTCAAAACATTGCAATCATCTATATCAGTCAGCGATATTATAGAACGCATTGGATTAAAAAATTCAGCGAACAAACAAATCAGGTATTTTAGTAGCGGAATGAAACAAAGATTAAAATTAGCGTTGGCGATTTTATCTGACACCCCCTTATTATTATTAGATGAGCCTTGTAGCAATTTGGACAAAGAAGGCTATCAGCTTTATTCGGAACTCATTCAACAATTTGCGAAACACAAATTAATTATTGTGGGCAGTAATGATCCGCAGGAATATGCATTTTGCAATCAGCAAGTAAACTTAATGGACTACAAAGAAGCTTAGCTTTTACTCGCAATCAATAAGTTCAAATCCGTATACTTTAAATTAAATTTTTCACTGATATAAATATCAGTCAATGCACCCTTATATAAATAAATCCCTTCTCTCAGTTGAACTTGGTGCCAAATAATTTCAGACAGTCCCCCCAAATCTCCAATTTGCACTAACAAAGGCATCAATACATTACTAATCGCCTGGCTTGCAGTTCGCGCAAATCCACTTGGAATGTTTGGAACACCATAATGAAGCACCCCATGTTTTATCTTTATTGGATTTTCATGATTGGTCAATTCACTGGTTTCAAAACAACCCCCGCGATCAATGGCAACATCAATAATAATACTACCTGGTCGCATTGCCGACACCATATCCTCTGTGACTACAATGGGTGCACGACTAAAGTCATTTCGTAAAGCACCAATGGCAACCTCACAGGTTTTTAATTGCTTCGCTAAAATTTTAGGTTCCAATACCGAGGTCCAAACTCTTTGTCCTAAATTATTTTGAAGTCGTTGTAATCTTGAAACATTGTTATCAAATACTTTTACCGAAGCACCTAATGCGAGTGCATTACGCGTAGCAAATTCACCAATGATATCCGCTCCAATAATCACTACCTTGGTAGGTGGAACGCCACTAATGCCGCCCAACAATACGCCTTTGCCTTGGTTAAAATTACTCAAGTACTGACCTGCAATTAACATCACAGCACTACCTGTAATTTCGCCCATGCTTCTAAGTATTGGATAGTTCTGATTTTCATCTTTAATATTTTCAATAGCAAGTGCTGTAATTTTTTTGGCCATTAATTTTTCCATCAACCCTTTTTCTAATGCAGTTAAATGCAGCGGAGAAATAATGGTCTGGTTCATTTGCAAAAAAGGAATATCCGCTTCAACCGGAGGTGCTGTTTTAACTAAGATAGGGCACTTATACACTTCTTCTTTGTCAAATACAATTTTAGCGCCCGCTTCGGAATAATCCATATCGCTATACCTGCTTCCCTCCCCCGCATTATGCTCCATTAAAACCTCATGGCCATTGGCCACTAAAACACTGACCGCCTCGGGGATTAAACCAATTCTGTTTTCTTGAAATGCAATTTCCTTAGGAATACCAATCATCAAAGGTTTACTCCTAAACTTAATATCTAAAACCTCCTCCTGTGTTTCATAGGTAATGGAACTATCAATTTGGGGCTTTAAAGTACTCATAAAACAAAATTTTAATGAAGATACAAAATTTGGATGGACAACTTAGGGTATAAAAATACGTCGGTGTTCGGGACCCAATATTTCAATTTCAATATGTAGTGCCTCCACAGGAATTAAGTTGATTGCTTTTTCAGGCCATTCAATAAAACAAAAGTCCGAGTCCTCCATGGCCATTTCAACACCTGCTCTACGCGCCTCTCCGTCGTTTTCTAAACGATACCAATCCATATGATAAATCACTTTCCCAAGCCCTTGATACTCATTCATGATCGCAAAAGTGGGGCTGTTGACTCTATCCTGCACCCCTAATATCTGACAAAGTGCAGTAATCAAAGTTGTTTTCCCTGCACCCATGGGTGCATGAAAAGCCCATACGGATTTTGAACCAAATTTCTTCATTAGGCTTTGCGCTACATCGTCTATTTCCGCTAAAGTGTATATCAAATCCATGATGCAAAGATAAGTGAACAAATACAATGTTTAAAAGGGTATTAAAGCTTTATTATATGGGCAAAATGCTTCGTATCTTTACCTTATAAACGGTTTTAATATGGAATCAGTTCAATGGAAAGTAGATGGCATGAGTTGTACCAATTGTGCATTATCCATACACAAATATTTGCAGACAAAAGGAATCAATGAACCCAAGGTAAATTTCATGGAAGGCGAAGTGCAATTTGACCTGCCCGAAAATGTAACCAAGGAAACAATAATTAAAGGCATACAAGGATTAGGCTATAAAGTAAGAGGGCAGGAAGAAGCAGGCGCTAAAAAAAAGTGGTTGGATAATAATGGAGAACGCGCCCTTTTTAGTTTTGTGTTTACCCTACCCCTTTTAATTCACATGTTACCTGGCGTTCATATTCACTGGATGATGAACCCTTATGTGCAACTCGGATTTACACTCCCTGTATTTATTATAGGTATGGGTTATTTTGGTAAAAGTGCCTGGCATAGTATTCGGAGTGGCATTCCGAACATGAATGTACTCGTAGCTATTGGCGCACTCGCCTCTTTTGGTTATAGCTTGTATGGCACACTAATGGAATTAGGTGTGGGATTTGCGTATTATGAAACCACCGCCACCATTATTACCTTAGTATTTTTTGGTAATTACATGGAGGATGCCAGCATACAATCCACACAACGTGCATTAAAAGATTTAGTGAAAGCGCAAAAAGTAATGGCGAACATGATTGTGTTTGATGAAAATCACAAAGAAATTATTTTTAATGTAGAAAGCACCACCTTAAAAGTGGGTGATATTATTTTAATCAACTCGGGCGAAACAGTGCCGATGGATTCAAAAATATTATGGGGCGAAGCAAATGTCAATGAATCGATTGTTACGGGAGAAAGCGTTCCGGTTCAACGCAAAAAAAATGATTTGTTATTAGGGGGAAGTACCATTCAAGATGGCAGCCTTAAAGCCTATGTAACTGCCGTTGGCGATGACACCGTACTTGCTAATATTTTAAAAATGGTGAAAGCTGCGCAAGGTGAAAAACCACCCGTGCAAATTTTAGCCGATAAAATAAGTGCGGTATTTGTTCCATTGGTATTGAGTATTGCGGTTGCTACCTTGGTTTTGAATTATTTTTTTGCACATAATTCATTAGGTGAAAATATTGGTTTCGGGGAAAGCATGTTGCGCGCCATCGCTGTTTTGGTTATCTCCTGCCCATGTGCGATGGGATTGGCTACACCTGCAGCTATTGCAGTTGGCTTGGGCCGAGGCGCGCGCAACGGTGTATTATTTAAAAATGCAAAAAGTTTAGAAACATTTAAAGATATTAAGCAAGTAGTTTTTGACAAAACAGGCACCTTAACTACAGGGCATTTTTCTGTGGCCCAATTTAAAATAGTGGATGGCACCCCTGAAGCTGATTTTAAATCATTGGTGTATGCGTTGGAAAAATATTCGAACCATCCTATTGCCAAATGCATCAGCTTGAAATGGAAAACAAGCAATGCAATTCCTTGGGGCAAAATTGAAGAAGTCAAAGGATTAGGTATTAAAGCAACAGACAAGGAAGGCAATGAATATTGGGCAGGTTCATTCAAAACACTAGTTGATCAAAACTATAAGGAAGATGATCACAATATTTATATTCAAAAAAATAACCAACTCATTGGCTGGATTGATGTGGAAGATGAAATAAGACCGGATGCAAAATTGGTGATTGAAACATTACACAAACAAGGGGTGCATACTATTTTATTAAGTGGTGACCGACAATCCAAATGTGATAAAATAGGAAAAGCATTAGGCATCCAAGAAATTATTGGCGAACAAAGCCCTGCAGATAAATTAACGCAACTTGATAATTTTGTAAAAAAATATCCAACGGCAATGGTGGGTGACGGTATCAATGATGCACCGGCGCTTGCTAAAGCAACCATTGGAATTTCATTAAGTAATGCATCACATATCGCCATACAAACCGCACAAGTTATTTTAATGAACCAAGGATTAAAAAATTTACCGATGGCATTAGGCTTGGGTAAAAGAACCTACGAAACCATTAAGGAAAATTTAATTTGGGCATTCTCCTATAATATTATTGCCATCCCTGTTGCAGCATTAGGATTATTAGGTACTTGGGGACCTACTTATGGTGCATTAATTATGGGATTAAGTGATGTGGTATTGGCAATAAATTCATTAAGGTTATTTAAGAAAAAATTAGTGTAACCTTTTTGAAAAATACGACACAAATATTAAAGCAATATTGGGGCTATGAAACATTTAGGCCACAACAAGAGGCAGTGATTGATGCTGTTTTAGCGGGCAATGACGTACTTACCTTGCTTCCAACAGGTGCAGGAAAATCCTTGTGTTTTCAAGTACCTACCTTAACTAATGGCGGCATATGTGTGGTGATTAGTCCTTTGATTGCTTTAATGCAAGATCAAGTAAAAGATTTATTAGATAAAAATATTTCAGCTGTTAACCTAGGCGGTCAAATTACACCTGATGCCGAGGAAATAATTTTAAGCGATGCAAAAAAAGGGAAGTACCAATTTATTTATTGTAGCCCTGAAAAATTAGCGCAAACCAATTTTCAAACCTTCTTAGCACAATTAAACATCCAACTATTTGCCATTGATGAAGCGCATTGTATTTCACAGTGGGGCTATGACTTTAGACCAGCCTATCGGAAATTAAGTATTTTAAAAAAGCTTTTTCCAAAAGTGCCCATTTTAGCGATGACTGCATCCGCTATTCCATTAGTGCAGGAAGACATCATCAAACAATTAGCATTACAAAAAGCTACTGTTATCACGGATCAATTTTTACGACCTAATTTAAAATACAGTATTCATCTGGTACCCGTTAAGTTACACAGCTGCCGCTTAATTTTAAACGAAATAAAAGGGGCTGTCATTATTTATTGTAATACACGCAACAATGTAAGTCAGTTGACTAATTTATTAAAAGCCTACAAGTACAAAGTCGAAGAATACCACGCAGGACTTGCTATTGAAACCAGGCAACGCAATCAACGTGCCTGGATGAATGATGAAATTCAAATCATGGTTTGTACAAGTGCCTTTGGTATGGGCATCAATAAAAGTAGTGTACAAGCAGTGATACATTATGATATCCCAGGAAGTTTGGAACAATATTATCAGGAAGCCGGAAGAGCAGGTCGCGATGGCCAAGGGGCTGCAGCTATTTTATTGTTTCAACAAAATGACTGGGATTATTGGAAAACTGTACAAGAAAAAAAATATCCTTCCATCGCTACGATAAAAAAAGTTTACCAGGACTTGGCTGACTATGTGCAGCTTCCGATTGGTATGGGTGAAAAACAGCAATTTTTATTTGACTTTGATACTTTTTGTTCGCGATTTGAGTGGGATAAAATGACTGCGCGGAATGCTTTACAATGGATCGAACAGGAAGGACATGTGAAATTTTCACCAAGTTCTTTTAAACCTTCCTTGGTGCAAGTATTGGCAGACCGTTCAATGATGGACGACTTTGAAAAGGAAAATAATATTGGCACCATTGTACTTCAAACCCTATTGCGCAGTTATGGAGGTATATTAGATAGTCCGCAGTTCATCAATGAAAATTTATTAGCGAATCTTTTACAAAGAGATATTCCGTTTGTGTTAAATAGCTTATCACTTTTGCAAAAACACGGAATGATTAGTTTTGAACAAAAGGAAAACCAACCCGTAGTGCAATTTATATGGAATCGGGCAGCGGCTGCACATATTACCATTGACTTGGATAATTACCAAGCAAGGTTAAAGGCATTTCAGGACAGAATTAAGCATTTTTCAGACTATTTATGGGGCCAAAATGTAAGTTGTCGTAGTGTTTTTTTGGCCAAATATTTTGGCGAAATAAATCCAACCCCATGTAAAATATGCGACCTTTGTACAAGTACGAAGAAATAGGTATATTTTAACAAAACATTGGAAATCCTTTTTTAGCCACAATAATTAAAAAGCGTTTCTTTACACAAAGCAATCAATATGGAAGATAAAAAAACAAGTAAAATTTTGTTGTGCGAGGACGACAGCAATTTAGGTTTGGTACTTAAAAATTATTTAGAGTTAAATGATTACGAAGTAACCTTAGAACGAGATGGCCGTTTGGGTTTGGCAGCATTTCAGCGTGAAAAGTTTGACTTATGCTTATTAGATGTCATGATGCCACATGTGGATGGATTTACTTTAGCAGAGGAAATCAGAGACATTGATCCTGATGTGCCTTTGTTCTTTTTAAGCGCTAAAACTTTAAAGGAAGATATTATCACTGGTTACAAATTAGGAGCTGATGATTATATCACCAAACCTTTTGACAGTGAAGTATTGTTGTTAAAAATTAAGGCAATTATCAAACGCAATGAAGATGATAATAAAGTTGCAGACAATATAGAATTTGATTTAGCTGGTTATCATTTTAATCCCAAGTTGCGTGAATTAAAATTCAACCAAAAAACACAGGTATTATCGCCTAAGGAAAACGAGTTACTTAAAATGTTGGCTGAAAATAAAAACGACTTGTTGACCCGCGAAAAAGCACTGAAAAAAATATGGGGTAGCGATACTTACTTTAATGGCAGAAGCATGGATGTGTATATTGCCAAATTAAGAAAGTACTTAAAGGAAGATGAAAAAATAGAAATCGTAAACATTCACGGGAATGGTTTCCGATTAGTGGTGCAATAACGCTAGTTATTGTCGCCACAAATACCATTTTTTGGGGGAACAATAACGCTAGTTATTGTCGCCACTAATACCATTTTTTGGGGGAACAATAACGCTAGTTATTGTCGCCACAAATACCATTTTTTGGGGGAACAATAACGATAGTTATTGTCGCCACAAATATAATATTGTATTTGTAGTGGTGCAATAACAAGTAATAAAAGAGGTTCAAATTCGCAACCAATAAATTAACGGAAAAGCTCGGGGTTATCTAAATGGCCTCGGGCTTTTTGTTTGCCCAAATGTCTATATGCTTTATCTGTTACCTCACGACCTCGGGGTGTACGTTGTAAAAAACCTTCCTGAATTAAAAAAGGCTCGTATACTTCCTCAATAGTACCCGACTCCTCACCTACCGCAGTAGCAATCGTTGTAATACCCACAGGGCCTCCCTTGAACTTTTCTATAATTGCTAATAATATACGGTTATCCATTTCATCCAAGCCATGCTCATCTACATTCAACGCTTTTAATGCATGTTTGGTAATGCCAATATCCACAGAGCCATCATTTAATACTTGTGCAAAGTCACGTACACGTCTTAGTAGTCCGTTGGCAATACGCGGCGTGCCCCTACTTCTTCTTGAAATTTCACCTGCTGCATCGGCATGAATTTTCACCTCTAATATTTGCGCGCTTCTTAAAATAATTTTTTCTATTACAGTGGCAGGATAATATTCCAATCTTGATTTAATCCCAAACCTCGATAATAAAGGTGCTGTTAATAAACCACTACGCGTAGTCGCCCCTACTAAAGTAAATGGATTTAAATTAATTTGAATGCTACGTGCATTGGGGCCCGTATCAATCATAATATCAATTTTATAATCCTCCATCGCGGCATATAAATATTCTTCTACCACCGTGCTTAAACGGTGTATCTCATCAATAAATAAAACATCATTCGCTTCCAAACTGGTTAATAATCCTGCTAAGTCGCTGGGTTTTTCAATCACCGGACCCGATGTTTCTTTAATTTGAACACCCATTTCATTGGCAACAATACGGCTTAAGGTGGTCTTACCCAAGCCTGGAGGGCCATGAAATAAAATATGATCCAAGGCCTCGCCCCTCATTTTAGCAGCCTTGATAAAAATGCTTAAATTTTCAATCAGTTGAGGCTGGCCAGCAAACGCGTCCATCTCCCTTGGACGAATACTATTTTCAAACTCCTTGTCTAAAGGGTTTGAACTATTATTCGAACTATCTAAAATTGGATTGGACATGAATATTTTTTTATTTGGTTGCAGGAACTGGCTTTTCCAATAAGTATTTATAAATAAATTTATTTTTCAAATCACTAAAGTGTTTGCCTTTGGCACCACCCCATCCATGTCGTCCGCCTGGATACAACATAAATTCAACATCCTTGCCATTATCCTGTAAAGCACTTAATAACTGTATCGAATTTTGCATGTGTACATTATCATCCATGGTGCCATGTACTAATTGCAATACCCCTTTAAAATTTTTAACATGGGTCATTACACTGCCGGACTTATACCCTTCTGGATTTTCCTTTTGCGTATCCATGAATCTTTCTGTGTAATGTGAATCATATAACTCCCAAGCAGTAACACTACCACCTGCCATAGCATGTGTAAATACATCAGCACCATAAGTTAAAGCATAGCAACTCATATAACCCCCATAACTAAATCCAGTGATGGCAATTTTTTTAGGATCCGCACTTCCATTGGCAATAAACCACTTCGCCATGGTCATGTAATCCTGCATTTCCCAATAACCTAAATTACGATACATATAGTTCACGCCTTCCTTTCCAAAATGTCCACTCGCACGGTGATCAAATGCCACTTGTATCATTCCTTCCTTCGCCCAGTTTTCTTTCATTTCTGGATTTGACCAGCTATCCATCACTGTTCCTGCATTTGGACCCCCATAAATGCTCACCATTAAGGGATATTTTTTATTTGGATCCATATTCTTAGGCCAGGTAACAAGCGCTGGTAATTCAAATAAGCCATCCGCACTTTTAATTCTAATTAATTCTGTTTTGGCAAAATTTTCAGCCTTAAAACTAGAATCAACAGCAGTACCCAAAACAGTAACTACTGGATTTTTGTCTTTACGATCCACCAATGCAATCGTGGTTGGCGTATTTACATTGCTATAAACAGAAACAAATCGTTTTGCATTCGGTGATAAATATATTTGTGCATGATTATAATCGCCGATAGAAAGTCGCTTTAAGTTTTTTCCATCAAAATTGACAACATAAAAATCGCCACGTGCTGAATTTTCTAATCCGCGTGCAGTAAAATAAATGGATCTTGTTTTTTCATCAATTAGTTTAATTCCTGTAACGGTAAACTTTCCGTTCGTGATTGGATTGATTAATTGTCCATTCATATTATACAAATACAACTGATTCCAACCCGACGCATCCGATTGAGCAATATAACCCTCATTGTTGGCTATAAAATTAATACGACCACTAACTCTGTCTTCTAAGTCGATCCATGTTTTTTGATACTCTTTGTACACTTCTTTCTTAGCACCAGAAGTCATATCCAATTCATAAATTTTTAAGTTGTTTTGTCCACGATCCATCCATGGCAACCACATACTTTTGTTATTGGGATTCCAAATAGGCCATCCAAAATATTGGTCTTCTTGGTCATTAAAATCAGCCCAAGTAATTTTGCCACCAGTTGGCGTTGCCCAACCAATTTTTACAGTAGGATTAGGATCACCCACTTTTGGATAACGCGTTTCCTCTACAAAGCCATGCAGCCCTTCACTATTATAGATAGGGAACATAGGTACTTTACTTTCATCAAAACGCATAAAGGAAATAAATTTGCTATCTGGGCTCCACCAAAATGCACGGTATTGAGAAGGACGACCAAAAATTTCTTCAAAATATACCCAGCTCGCATACCCATTTAAAATACCATTTTGTTTTTCAGCAGTAATGGCAGTTACTTTTTTATCTGCAACCCCCACTGTATATAAATTATTATCCTTTGTATAACCCACAAATTGACCATCGGGCGAAAGTTGTGGATTTTTTTTGTCGCCTTTATCCGATGTTAAAACAGTTTCAACACCACTTATTTTAATGACTACTTCCCCGCTTTTTAAACTAACGGTTGCCTCCTCTTTCAAAACAGCCGCGGGAGCAGGTGTGTAGGCTTTTGTATTTATATTATATACATAATCAGCAGATGGCGTCCCTGCTTTTAATTTTGTATTAATAACAAATTCATCATTATTCAACCAACGATTAAATCTTGGTAAATTGGATTGCGGCATGCGCATTTGCGCTTGCAAAAGCAACACACAAAAGATACTAGTTAAAAAAAGTAGCTGTTTTTTCATAATTCTATTTTAAAATTATTTTGACAAATTTTTGATTAGTCGATATGGATTTCTACTATCCCCGATTATTTAAATTACAACATTTATCATTTTACCCTTCACGAAAATCAGTTTTTTTACTGGTTTTCCTTCCATCCATTTTTGAACAACCGCATTGGCCATGACAATTTCGCTTACTTCAGCCTCGGTGCAGGATAAATCAATCGCAATATTAGTTCTCATTTTACCATTAATGCTTACTGGGTAATCCTTGGCTGTCTCTAATACATACTTCGCGTCAAATATTGGGAATGCAGCGTCAATCACCAAGCCCTCATTGCCTAAAATCTGCCATAATTCCTCGCAAAAGTGCGGCGCGTAAGGCGTCATTAAAATAAGCAAGTCAGATAAGACAGATTTTTTATGACAACCCAAATCATATAATTCATTTACACAAATCATAAAAGAACTAACCGCTGTATTAAAGCTATGACGATCGGTATCCTCCTCAATTTTTTTAATGGTTTTATGCAACACTTTTAATTCTTCCAAGCTGGCTGCCTCGTCTACCCAAATCTTTCCTTTGATTTCGTCAAAGAACAAACGCCAAAACTTTTTCAAAAAGCGATGCACCCCCTCGATCCCTTTCGTATCCCATGGCTTGCTCTGCTCCACAGGACCTAAAAACATTTCATACATCCTAAAGGTATCCGCGCCATATTTATTTACTAAATCATCAGGGTTAACTGTGTTAAACTTTGACTTAGACATTTTTTCAACCTCTACGCCACAAATGTATTTGCCATCTTCTAAAATAAATTCGGCATGCGCATAATCAGGTTTCCACTTTTTAAATGCTTCGGTATCTAATTCAACGCCATCCACTTTATTTACATCCACATGTAACTGATCAACTTCGTAATCTTTAATTAATCCTGCCGAAACAAAAATGGAACTTCCTCTTTTGCGATAAACAAATCGAGAGCTTCCTTGAATCATTCCTTGATTCAATAATTTTTTATATGGTTCGTCAAAACCAATATGTCCTAAATCATACAAAGCCTTGGTCCACATTCTTGAGTATAATAAATGCCCCACCGCATGCTCCGTTCCACCAATATATAAATCCACCTGTCCCCAATAGTCACTCACTTTTCTGCTACAAAATTCATTTTCATTATTTGCATCCATGTAACGTAAAAAATACCAACTACTTCCCGCAAAACCAGGCATGGTATTGGTTTCCAATTTTGCTTCCTTCCATGCAAGAATATTCGCTAGCGGCCCTTCCCCATCAGGACCTGGGCCATAATGATCTACCTTCGGTAATAATAAAGGCAACTCTTTCTCATCCATTGGATAAGCAATACCATTGTCCCATTTAATTGGAAATGGTTCACCCCAGTAACGTTGTCTGCTAAACGCAGCATCGCGCATACGGTAATTTATTTTGCGATTACCCAATCCCAGTGCTTCAATTTTATCATTCACTATTGCAATGGCTGCTTTTTGTACCACGCCATTTAAAAAATCACTATTACTTAAAATGGCTTCTTTGGTTGGATTCGCCTCCAAACCATTAAAGGCATCCCCAATAATATTAGTAATGGGTATATTGAAATGTTTTGCAAATTTAAAATCACGATCATCTCCACAAGGCACCGCCATAATTGCGCCAGTACCATAGCCTGCTAATACATATTCCGAAATCCAAACTGGAATTGCAACACCATTAAATGGATTAATAACATACGCTCCTGTAAAACATCCTGTAATTTTTTTCTCCGCGATTCTTTCACGCTCACTTCTGCTTTTCACATATGCAATGTAGGTTGCCACTTCCGCTTGATGTGAAGTAGGTACTATTTTTTCTATGATTGCATGCTCCGGTGCAACCACCATAAAGTCAACGCCAAACATGGTATCAGGGCGTGTGGTATATACCCGCAATACTTCATTGCTATCCTTGACTGCAAAATTAATCTCCGCACCCTCGCTTTTCCCAATCCAATTGGATTGCATTTCCTTCATGGCATCACTAAATTGAATCGTCTCTAATCCACTTAATAATCTATCCGCATATTCAGTGATGCGTAAATACCATTGTCTTAATTTTTTCTTTTCAACTGGATGACCCCCTCTCTCACTTAAACCATTGATCACTTCGTCATTCGCTAATACGGTTCCCAATGCTGCACACCAATTCACTTCCCCAATTCCACAAAATGCCAAACGGTAATGCATTAAGATAGCTTGCTGTTGTTTTTCGGTATAGGATTTCCAAGTTTCTGCCATGAATGTTTTCACCTCATCTACTGGACAGGGATGATTTTTATTTCCTTCCTTTTCAAATACTGACACCAAATTTTGAATAGGTATTGCCTTTTGCTGTGCGCGATCAAAATAACTATTAAAAAGTTGTAAAAATATCCATTGTGTCCATTTGTAATAAGTTGCATCACAGGTGCGCACTTCTCTATCCCAATCGTAACAAAATCCAATATTGTCTAATTGTTTTCTAAAATTATTAATATTATCATGGGTACAGATGGCAGGATGCACGCCATTTTCAATGGCATATTGTTCCGCAGGCAAACCAAAAGCATCATAACCCATCGGATGCAAAACATTAAACCCTTTTAATCTTTTAAAACGGCTATAGATATCCGAAGCTATATAACCCAAAGGATGTCCTACATGCAAACCCGCACCACTAGGATAAGGGAACATATCCAACACATAACACTTGGGTTTGCTTGATTCATTGCTAACCTGGTATGCTTTTTTCTCCTGCCAAATAGTTTGCCATTTCTTTTCAATGGCCCTAAATTGATACTCCATCTAATTGCATTTCATTTTAAATGGTTGAATCATAACAATTCTTTAACCAAAATCAAAAAAATACACATTTTGGCCTTAAAAATGGGATAATTCATCCTCTGCAAATGTAAGCCATTAGCGTTCAAAACCCTACATTTGCAAAGTGAACAAGTAAAATTTTATGCTATGGCAGTTACCGGATCTTCCTCTTTAAAACGCAGCAAGCCCAACTACATTTATAGTGTCATTGGGGTGGCGATTGTTTTGTTTATTATGGGCATCATGGGATGGCTATTTTTAAACCTACATTCCATAGGGGACAATTTTAAAGAAGATATCCGTATTAGCGTTTATTTAAGAACCTCCGACAAAAATGCAATAGGAAAAATACAGCAATATATTGCCAGTCAAGCCTATGCCAAAAACGTAGAATACGTAAATAAGGAAAAGGCCAAAGCCATCTGGAATAAAGAAAACAATGAAGAATGGGCTAAAATATTAGATGTAAACCCACTTCCTGAAAGTGTCGACTTTTTTGCCAAAGCAGATTATGTGAATCCGGATAGTTTAGCCAACATTAGCACAACTATTGAAAATACATTCAAAAATGAAGTAGCAGATATTCAATATCCAAAAAGCTTAGTCACCAACCTAAATGAAAGGGCTACTAAAGTTGGGGTGATCTTTATTGTGATGTCCATTATACTATGCATCATCGTAATTATCAGCATCGACAATACTATTCGCTTAGCCATGTACAGCAATCGTTTTTTAATTAAAACCATGCAAATGGTGGGTGCGACTAGAAGCTTTATTTCAAAACCATTAGTGATTCGTGCATTGATCAATGGATTAACCAGTGCCTTTATTTCCATTGTTTTACTATTTGGTTTAATCCAATGGGCGGGTAGTCAATTCCCACAAATCAGAACCATTCAAGGTGCTGGTAACGATTTATTACTCTTTGGCGGCATCGTTTTTATGGGCGTGAGTATATCTGTATTTAGCACTTACCGTAGCGTATTGAAATATTTAAAAATGAAATTAGACGATCTATATTAACGAATTCACTAAATTTATAATTCAGAAATAAAGTCCAACCATAAAGATAATATTCAGCGGAAACGACAATAGAATAAAATACCATTTTATGACACAAAAAGAAACAAAAAAATCCTTAGTAATTTTCGGCAAGTCAAATTATATTTGGATGTTGATAGGCGTATACTTAATTGCATCAGGAATGCTATTAATGGCTGGTGGTAAAAGTGCTGACCCGAACGTATTTAATGCAAGTGAAGTGTATAGCTTTAGACGCATTACATTAGCCCCAATTGTTATGATTATAGGTTTTTTGGTTGAAATTTATGCCCTATTTAAAAAACCATAGTATATATAAAATTTAAACAGATCCCGACGCCTAGGCGTCGGGATCTGTTTTTTAATACATCATTATGAATACAATACAAGCAATCCTAATTGCAATTATCGAGGGTATCACTGAATTTTTACCCATTTCAAGCACCGCACATATGAAGTTTGCAAATCCTTTTTTAGGAATTGACGACTCCCCATTTGTTGACTTATTTGAAATTGTGATTCAATTGGCAGCTATTGCATCTGTAGTGGTTATTTACAAAAAAAGATTTTTTGATTTTAAGCATTACAGTTTTTATTTGAAACTGATCGTAGCAGTAATTCCTGCATTACTATTTGGGGCTTTATTAAAAAAATATATTGATGCTGCATTAAATAATTTATGGGTAATTGCCATTGTCATGATTGCAGGTGGTTTAATCCTGTTGTTTATAGACAAATTATTTAAAGCAAATGAAGCGCCTGCAAATTCCAATGATGATGCAGGTGAAATTAGTTACCGAAAATCGTTCATCATTGGTTGCTTTCAAGTGTTGTCTATTATTTTTCCAGGATTAAGCCGAAGTGCTGCAACTATTGTAGGTGGTATGAGCCAAAAATTAAGCAAGAAAATAGCACTTGAGTTTTCCTTTTTCTTGGCAGTGCCTACTATGATGGCAGCCTCCGCGAAAAGTACCTTGGATGTATACAAAACCAATCCCGAAGTATTCGCTTCAGATAACCTCATTACATTATTGATTGGCGCTATTGTCGCTTTTATAGTTGCGTTAGTTTCGGTTCAGTTTTTTATCAAAATTGTTCAAAAAATGGGATTTGCCCCATTTGGTTGGTACCGAATTATATTGGGTATCACCATTTTGGTATTGTTATACACCAATTATCTTTGTTAACCCCGCCTATAGGAGAGTTGGGTATTTATTAGTATTTTTAAAACACTAATAAATACAAGTATGCAAACTGCCTCAAAAAAAGTTGTGAATGGATGGGCCATGTACGATTGGGCCAATAGTGTTTACAATCTTGTAATTACTTCCACAATTTTTCCTGCCTACTATGAAGCAGTTACCGGAGATGGCAATGAAAACACCTTAATTGATAAAATCAAAATTGGGGATTATGAATTTTCAAATACTGCACTGTATAATTATATATTAGCCATTGCTTTTGTCATTGTAGCATTTATGTCGCCTATACTATCCTCTATTGCGGATTACAGAGGAAACAAAAAACAGTTTCTCCGCTTTTTTTGTACCATGGGGAGCTTGTCTTGCGCTTCTCTTTACTTTTTCGATAGCAACCATATTATTGGCGGTTTAATTTCAGTGATCATTGCATGTGTTGGATTTTGGAGTAGTTTGGTTTTTTACAATTCGTACTTACCTGAAATTGCTGCACCGGAGGATCGCGATCGTATTAGCGCGAAAGGATTTATGATGGGTTATATTGGTTCGGTGCTTTTACAAATTATTTGTTTTGTGTTTGTATTAAAACCTGAACTCTTCGGCATTACGGTGGGTAAAGCATCGCAGATTTCATTTTTATTGGTCGGCGTTTGGTGGGTCAGCTTTGGTTGGTTAGCCATTTCAAGACTTCCTGCAAGCAAAGGAGTGAAAGGCGCACACAGTAAAAATTTAATTACACAAGGTTATAAGGAACTGCACAAAGTATGGATTGAACTTAAAACACAACCACTATTGAAACAATTTTTAGTTTCATTTTTCTTTTACAATATGGGCGTTCAAACAATCATGCTCGCAGCAACCCTTTATGGGAAAAGCGAATTAAACATACCCACCACCAATTTAATCATTGCTATTTTAATCATACAATTAGTGGCCATCCCAGGTGCGCATATCATGGCCAAGATGGCAAGCAAATGGGGCAATTTTAATACGCTAATGGTGGCTATTGTAATATGGATTGGCGGCTGTATCATTGGCTACTTCCTGCCACGCAATGGTCTTATGGCTTTTTATGGCTTAGCCATTATTGTAGGATTTGTCATGGGCGGTATACAATCAGTGAGCAGAAGTACTTATTCCAAGTTGATGCCTGAAACACATGACACTACTAGTTATTTCAGCTTTTATGATGTTACCGAAAAAGTAGCCATTGTAATTGGTATGTTTAGCTTTGGTTTTATCAATGAAATCACAGGCTCGCAACGAAACTCTGTATTGGCTTTATGTATATTTTTTATCATTGGTTTTGTTTTATTGTATCGCACTTCAAAATTAAAAGGACATGCAGGTATTTAGTGTTGGCACAGGGAAGTTTAAATTAGATGGCGGTGCTATGTTTGGTGTTGTGCCCAAAGGAATTTGGAATAAACTAAATCCGGCAGATGAAAATAATTTATGTACTTGGGCCTTGCGTTGTTTATTGGTGATTGATGGAGAACGAAAAATACTCATTGATACGGGTATGGGTGATAAGCAAGATGCCAAGTTTTTTAGTCATTATCAGCCCCATGAAACTGTTACACCCAAAGATGCTTTACATAAATTAAATATCAGCCCCAACGATATCACAGATGTATTATTAACGCACTTACATTTTGATCATGTAGGCGGTGCAGTGTATAAGGAAAGTGATCATTTAAAACTAAGTTTTCCGAATGCGACCTATTGGGTAAGTGAACCCCAATGGGAATTGGCATTAAACCCCAATAAACGCGAAAAGGCTTCTTTTTTAAAAGAAAATATTTTACCCCTGCAACAAAGCGGGCAATTAAAACTAATTAGTTTACCTGCTTTTAATAGTACATCCAACTTACAGGAAATTCATTTTAGCCCCAACATTACTTGTTTTGTAGTCAACGGACATACCCAAGGCATGCTAATTCCTAAAATAAATATAGGTGGTCAACAACTTGTATATATGGCTGATTTATTGCCTAGCGTAGCTCATATTCCGCTGCCTTATGTGATGGGCTATGATATGCAACCATTAATCACATTGGAAGAAAAGGACCTATTTTTAAATGAGGCTGTAAAAAATAATTACACTTTATTTTTTGAACACGACGCCGTGAATGAATGTTGTAGTTTACATGAAACAGAAAAAGGAATTAGGGCGAATACAACTTTTTCTCTAAACACATGGTTACAAAAATAACATGCACCACTACTGTACCACTTCCATCAATGAGGTTAAAGGGTGTCGTATGTTTTCATAGCCATCCAAGTCCACTTTAATACTACCAACCACAATGGGTGTTTCAATGCGAACGGGGATATGGTTTTCATCATCCGTAACCCATACAATCATTTTTTCACCACCATCAAACATACTACCCTTCACCAACAAGGGCGCTAGTTTAATTACTTTAAAACGGCCATATTGTGTTGTGATTTCGGAACGACCTAAAAATTTAAAATAGGAAGGATATAAATTATCATCAATAAAAAAACTCAAATTTATTTTGTCATTTATTTGACATTTTTCATAATTAATATTTCGCGCTGCATAAATGGCACTAATAACATCAAAAGTACAATCGGTCGTATTAAAAATACCCCTCTCACTAGTGGCTGTGTTATTTTTTTGATCAAATAGCACTTCTTGCTTTTTATGAAAGCTTCCTTCGTTAATATGTCGGGTAAATTGATAGGGCAATAGGGTTTTAGCATCTACCACCGATTCATATTTGTCTCTCACTTTAAATATCCAATCATATTTTGAATTAGAACGACCATTGAGTGTAAATGTATATGCAGGTCTGTTATTCCAATTAGATGATTTAATGCTGAACTCCGCCTTACCCGCATTCACATACAAACCAATAACATTATAATAAATAGTGTATCTCACTTTTTCACCTGCCTGATAGGATTTGTTGATTTGATTACACAAACCATCCCGTTCCTTGGAAGGAAAAAAAGATAATAATGAACTTAATAATATTAATAAAATGTACACAGGGGCTTTAATTTAAAATGACGCACTTGATCATTAGCATCATGCAAAATTATTGCTTTATGCGGAAATTAATTAATAAAAATGCCCCAATAATGGCAGGTAATAAAAAGTTAACTGCCCAAATGATGGTACTTAAGCATATCAACATTAAACTATTGTTATAGTAGGGTTCCAATAATACTACAATAATTTGTCCACGTATCACTAAATCCGTTAAACTGATTGAAGGAATGATACTTAGTAGTAAAAACAACACCCCTAATGCTGTCCACAAATCAATATTGGCGATGGGTATATTTAACATTTTCACGGCCCAAGTATATTGAAGGACAAAAATGGTATACTTTAAAAAGGATATTCCTAATAAATTTAATTTTAAACTATTTTCAATTTGCAATTTATTTATTTTGTTTAACCAGCCTTTAAATTGTCCTGGATGAAAATAAACAATCAAGGCTGCCGCTAATCCTACAGGCATGAACCATTTGATCCAGGGGAAAAAGGGCAAGTTAAAAAAAAGTGCGATACTCCCAATGCTAATGGTAATGATGAGTTGCGCATAGGAGGACCAAGCCAATTGTGCCACCCCTTTAATTTTACTTCCCGAAGGTAGCAATAAAATGCGTCCTACATAGTCACCCGAACGCGCAGGGGTAAAAAAAGCAAAAGCTTGTCCAATCAAAACAGACTTATAGGATTTTAAAATTGAAATGGGGCTCCAGGATGCGAGTAAGTTTTGCCACTTGATTGCTTCCATTAAATAGTTCAATAAAAAAAGTAATAGCAAAACTGCCCATTCAAAAAAAGTAACTTTCTCAAACTGAACTTTAATGTCGGCACTGTATTGATTCAAATTTTCATTGTGCGCTACTTTATTATAAATAGCGACCAAGCAAACTACAAATAGGATAAATCCAATTGATTTATTTCCCCAACTGCGTAAACGATTTATTAATACCTCCTTCATTGGCGGTAAAGTTCGGAATTTGCCATCATATTTGTAACTTTAATGCAAATGTCCAAAACACCCATTATTTTAGGAATTGACCCAGGAACACAGATCCTAGGTTTTGCAATTTTAAAAGGCGGCACAAAGCCAGTTTTAATACATATGGATGTATTAAAACTGACCAAGGAAAAGGACATTTACGCGCGCCTGCAATTAATACATGCTAAAATCATTGAACTCATCGAAAAATACGAGCCTGCCCATTTTGCTATTGAAGCCCCCTTTTTTGGGAAAAACGTACAAAGCATGCTTAAGTTAGGGCGCGCGCAAGGAGTCGCTATTGCAGCGGCGATGCAATTTAAATTACCAGTCACTGAATATGCACCTAAAAAAGTAAAACAATCCATTACGGGCAATGGAAATGCCGATAAGGATATGGTCTGGAAAATGCTGGAGCGAATTTTAGATTTAAAAAAACAACCGCAATATTTTGATGCCACCGATGCACTCGGTGTAGCACTTTGTCATTGGTATCAAATGAGTAGCCCAGTGATGCCAGCTGCGAAAGGTTTAAAAGGTTGGGATGCATTTTTAGCAAAAAATCCAGGAAGGCTTAAGGTTAAATAGCATCGAAATAATTATTTTATAGAAAATCGTATCTAGTTAAAATTGGTTACAAAGGTAAATGTGATTGAATACTTTTTTGAATGGCTTCAAATTCCTCCTTGCTTAATTTTAATTTAGGCTGTGAAAATTCCATATCCCTTGCTTCATTAATAGGAATTAAATGCACATGTGCATGAGGCACTTCCAAACCTACGGTAACCATGCCTATACGATTACAAGGAAAACTTTGTTCAATTGCTTTGGCAATAGGTTTTGCAAAAATTAGCAACTCCGCTAAAAAATCATCCGGCACTTCAAAAATTTTATCTACTTCAATTTTAGGCACCACCAATACATGTCCTTTTTGCAATGGGAAAATATCTAGGAAGGCAAAAAACATTTCCGATTCTGCAATTTTATAGGAAGGAATTTCACCTGCGATAATTTTTGAAAACAAAGTCATAATGAATGTATTGAGACACTAATTTAATTAAAAAAACAAAGCGCCCACAAGATTAATGTGTGCGCTTCGTTTGGATGTTATCCTAAAGTATATTAGTATTACTAAATAGTAATATTATCAATCATAAATTTCATAGTACCATTCGGAGCAACTACTTCTGCAATTTCACCTACTTTTTTACCTAATAAACCTTTCCCGATAGGAGATGATGCTGAAATTTTACCAGCTTTCAAATCCGCCTCCTTTTCCCCTACCAAATGATAAGTGACTGTTTTTTTAGTCGCTTGATTGGTAATGGTCACTTTGGTTAAAATAGTCACCTTACTCGTATCAATGGTGCTGGTATCGACAATCTTAGCATTAGAGATGGCAGATTCGTGTTGCTTAATTTTTGCTTCTAACATGCCTTGTGCTTCCTTAGCTGCATCATATTCGGCATTTTCTTTTAAATCCCCTTTTTCTCTAGCTTCTGCAATAGCCCTAGAAGCCGCAGGACGATCCACCGATTTCATTCGATGTAATTCCTCACGCATCTTATCAAAGGTCTCTTGCGTAACATACATATTGATTTCACTCATAAAGTTCTCTTTAGTTATAAAAAAAATACAACGCCACATAAATGAAGCGTTGCACTGTGCAAAGATATTAAATTAAGGTCAAATAATACCTAATTTTCCTAGTAGGATTTGAGACATCTTCAAATAGGCCTCATGGCTATAGCCTGCAATATGCGGGGTTAATATGAAATTAGGATGCGCCATAAGCGCCTGTAAACGCGCCTGTTCTGAAGGATTATAGCTATCTAATTGTTCGTTTTCAAGTACATCCATGCCCACCCCGCTAAGTAATTGATTTTGAAGCGCTTTAAGCAAAGCATCGGTATTAGTCACCGCACCCCTACAAGTACTTAAAAAATAGGGCTTTTGAACACAAGCATTAAAAAAGGAATCATTCGCATAATGGTGGGTGAGCTCCGTTAAAGGCAGATGCAAACTAATCACATTAGCTTGTGCTTGTATTTCCTGCAAACTAGCTTGTTTAACTTGTGCGGTATCAAAGTTTGATTTGAAAATATCATGGGCTAATATTTTAACATCAAAGCCTGATAAAACTTTTGCAAAAGCACCACCGGTATTTCCAAAACCAATAATGCCCACTGTTTTCCCAGTAAGTTCATCTGCCCTATTTGCATCACGTATCCATAGTCCATTTTTTACTTCAGCATAAGAACTATGAATACGATTCATTAAACTTAATAATAAACCTAATGCATGTTCCCCCACAGTGGTACAATTTCCTTCTGGGCTGCTCACACATTGAATATTTTTTGAAGCTGCAAATTCGGTATCAATTAATTCCATCCCACTACCTATGCGACCAATCCATTTTAATTGTGTTGCCGCATTAATCATAGATTGGTCAATTTTCAAACGCGTTGTAACAATCAATCCTGTAGCGGTATCAATAATTTTTGAGAGCGCATCGTAGGTAATAGCAGGTTCATACACAACCTCATACCCTTGCTGCGTTAATGTTTCCATTAAAAAAGGATGTGCTTGTGCTGTAATAATAATTCTCAATGCCATTGTACAATATATTTATTTCGAATATGCTGTTTAGGTTGATGCGACGTGCATTTTAAAAGTTAAAACAGCATAATCCTCAAAAGTTAAATTTTCGGCGCGTTTGGTAAAAATTGGATCCTCCAATTGTGCAGTGGTAAAATAAGGCTTCAACGGATTGCGTAACATTTTACGGCGCTGGCCAAAAGCCATTTT
>JBIIRW010000060.1:0-10239 GCA_044341385.1 Sediminibacterium sp.
CAATGGGCTATAATTCAACAAAATATATTCATACTGTTTATCAAGCAATGAATTTAAGTTTTGCGGATCGTGATTTTTATTATGGTGATCCAAAATTTTCGACACAACAACCGATGACAGGTTTATTAAGTAAAGGATATGCAAAGCAAAGAGCAGGTGAAATTAATCCACTACAAAATAATCCCAACACTGCTCCTGGCGACCCTTATCCATTTGAGGGCAAACAAAATCCATTTTTAAATTTATTAAAGCAGCGTGCAATAGCTACAGGCACTGACACTACTAAATCAAATAGCAGCGCGATACCTGTACATGATGCTGTCGTAATGCAGCAAATAACCAATCCAACCATAGATCCAGAATATATGGATAGATTATGGCGCGGTACTACTTCGGTAGAAGCAGCTGATAAAGAAGGCTGGGTTGTTTCCATTACACCTAGTGGTGGTTGGTTGCCAGCGGTAATTGCTGGTAATACAGGAGTAGGAATGAGTCAAAGAATGCAAAGTTTTGTTTTAGATTCAATCATTAATCCTTTCAATGTAGTGGCACCAGGAAAAAGACCAAGGGTAACCTTAACACCGAGTTTGGCGATGAAAGACGGCAAACCTTTTTTAGCATTTGCAGTACAAGGGGGTGATACGCAGGATCAAAACTTGTTACAGTTTTTTTTAAATATGGTTGAGTTTGGGATGACCGTACAACAAGCCACAGAAGCTGCTAATATTAATTCAAATCAATTGTGGTTATCGCTTGGAGGTTCCACAATGGCTGATCGAAAACCAAAACCAGGAAATTTATTAGTAGGCAAAACGGTTTCTGAATTAATTAAAAAAGATTTAAGAGGAATGGGATATAGTATCAGTGTTGGTGATCGAACAAGTGGTCCCATCAATGCCATTTATTTTGATTGGAAGCATGGAAGTTTGTGGGGCGGTAGTTCCAATAATGGCGAGGACTATGGGATTGGTTGGTAATATAATAAAGACTACATTCCATGATCAATTTAAAATTTTATATTTAAATATTTTACTCATCAATAATGCAGCTAACACCTAAATTCAATCCAATTTACATTGCCATAACTATTTGTTGTTTGTTATTCTGTACCCAATCAAAAGCGAATATGCAAGCGATTGAGGATAGCACTACTATAAAATCATATTCGGTCAATTATACAACACGCCCTTTAAACATTGATGGTAAACTCAATGATCAAGCATGGAAAAAAGCAGCTTGGACCGATTTGTTTGTTGATATTGAGGGAGATATAAAACCGAAGCCTTTATTTGATACCCGAGTTAAAATGTTATGGGATAGTCAGTATTTATATATTGCTGCAAATTTAAAGGAGCCTCATTTATGGGCAACTTTGTTAAACCATGACGATATCATTTTTAGAGACCATGACTTTGAAGTGTTTATTGATCCCAATAATGATGAAAATCAATATTTCGAAATTGAGATTAACGCTTTAGGGACTGTGATGGATTTATTTATGTTTAAAACCTACAAGCTAGGTGGTCCAATGGTTATGGGCTGGAATAGTGATGGAATGAAGTCGGCTATTCAAATAAAAGGTACCCTAAACGATAATCGAGATATAGATAAAGGATGGACGATTGAGATGGCTATTCCCTATTCCTGCTTAAAAAAACCAGGCAGAAATTATTTACCTAATCTAGATAAACCATGGCGTATTAATTTTTCGAGAGTAGAATGGACCATGCAAAATGAAGGAATTAGCTATGTAAAAAAATTGAATCCGAATGGTAAGCCCATCCCTGAATTCAATTGGGTTTGGTCACCCATTGGTGTTATTAACATGCATGTTCCAAATCGTTGGGGTTATTTGTATTTTAAAAAATAGCCTGCGCGCGCTTTTTATTGATCCTCGTTTTTCATTACTATATTTAACTAATTATAGCAATAACTTTCTTTATTTAAAATTCAAACATGAAAAATTTTTCTGCTCTATTTTTAATTTTTGTTGCTTCATTTGGATTTGCGCAATCTGGCAAACTTGAAACGCTAAAAAGCAGTAATAAAGATTGGTTGGTAAGTCCTTTTGAACAAAAAGCAACCATTACCAATGAAGGACAAAATATTGTATTGAATAACGGATTGGTAAAAAGGTCTTTTGTTATTGCACCCAATGTGGCTTGCTTTGATTATACAAATTTAACCAATGGGCAACAATTAATTCGAAGTATTGAACCAGAAGCAAAAGTGGTGATTGATCAAATCACCTATAAAGTTGGTGGATTATCTGGACAAAAAGAAAAAGCCTATTTACAAATGGACGGCATAAAAAATTTACAAAAAGCAGATTCCGATTTTGTTTTTTCTAAATATACAATTGGTAAAATTGAACCTTTTATTAATTGGAAGCCCACCACCTGGCTTGGAAACGCAAAACAGCCAACAGGGGCTCGTATTGATTTTGAATATGTTTCCACACTCCCTGCACTAAAAAATGTAATTATTAAAGTGCATTATGAAATATATGATGGCATTCCCTTAATAACAAAATGGATCTCCATTCAAAACAATTCAAATAAGTCAATAAAAATTAATCGGGTAGTGAATGAAGTGCTTGGTTTGGTAGAAGAAGAAAGTGCAGTGGTGGGCAAGCCTGAAGAAATGAAAAAGCAACATGGTATTTATGTAGAAACGAATTATGCATTTAACAATGCGATGCGTTATGATATCAGTGACCAAACCACCCATTGGAAAATTGATTTAGCCTATACATCGCAAGTAAATTATAATTATGAAACCCCTTGCTTATTAGAAATTTATCCCGAAAAAGCACCTGGTATTGACTTAGCGCCCAATGAATATTTTAAATCAGTTCGAACTAATGAACTTTTGATGGATAGCTATGATCGTCAAAGAAGAGGCTTGATGATTAAAAAAATGTACCGTACCCTTGCACCATGGACCACACAAAACCCAATTTTCATGCATTTGGTCAGTAAAAATGACCAAGAAGTTAAAAATGCAATTGATCAGTGTGTGGCAACAGGCTATGAGGCTGTTATTTTAAGTTTTGGGAGTCATTTAAATATGGAAGACAGTTCGATAGTAAATATTAAAAAATGGAAAGCGCTAACTGATTACGCACATCAACATAAAATTTTATTAGGCGGCTATTCCTTATTTAGTAGCCGACGTATTAGCGATGAAGATGATGTTGTAGATATTAAGACAGGCAAACCGGGCGGTGCATTTTTTGGTCATGCACCCTGCTTTGGAAGTAAATGGGGATTGGCCTATCGTGATAAAATAAAATATTTTTTCAAATCAACCGGTTTTGATATTTGGGAAAATGATGGTCCTTATCCAGGCGATGTATGTGCATCAACCACGCATCCTGGTCATAAAGGATATGATGATTCACAATGGAGACAAATGGAAATTCAAAAGGAGTTATATCATTGGTTAAATGAATCTGGTGTTTATATTAATGCACCTGATTGGTATTTTTTAGACGGTACACATAAAATTGCTTTAGGGTATAGAGAGGTAAATTTTTCATTATCAAGAGAACAACAAAAACTATTAAACCGACAAAATATTCATGATGGTACTTTAGAAAAAACACCCTCCATGGCCTGGGGTTTTGTGCCATTGACCAAGTATCAAGGCGGTAATGATGATGCTATATTAGAACCTTTAAGTGAGCATTTAAAGGACTACGAGCAACTGATGATGCAATATTATGGTGCAGGGGTACAGGCTTGTTACAGAGGCCCTCGATTGTATGATACCGAATCAACCAGGTTAGTGGTTTCCAAAACAATTGATTGGTATAAAAAGTATAGAAATATTTTAAATGCAGATATTTTTCAATTACGACGTGCAGATGGGCGTGATTGGGATGGCTGGATGCATGTAAGTCCATTTACGGGGCAAAAAGGTTTTATGATGCTATTTAATCCAACGAAGGAAGTGATGACTAAAACAATTAAGCTGCCACTTTATTATACAGGCCTAACGCAAAAAGTCAAAATTACAGATCCCAATGGACGCGCTAATGAATATAATTTAAGTCGTGATTACACTATTGATTTTACTTTTTCCATTCCACCTGATACGTATAAGTGGTTTGTGATAGAATAAAAAACGCCCCGATAATTCGGGGCGTTTTTTTAGGGCTATATTAATACACCAACTAGTTTAAGAATAACTCATCCACAAATATCCAGGCAGTTGTTCCTTTTCCAGGATGCCATACGGGTAATTTTTTTACATTTAAAACTGTAAATCTGTAATGCTTGTAGGAAGTGTTATTTGGAAAGTCAACTGTAAATGTTTTAATATCTTTCATAACATCTTTTTGGGTTAACTCATTAGGGAACTTGGTTTCTGTAATTTTTATAAACTTTATTCCATCATTACTTCCTTCTACTGAAATAGAAACGATTGGGAAAACGTAGGAACCTACATCAATCAAGCTATTTAAAAAAGCTTGATGTAAAACACGCGGCTGATTAAAAATTACCATAAACTTCATCGTGGTATCCTTATAGCCCAACCATTTTTTATTTGTAAAATTAGTACCGCCTAGTTCAAGGTCCACCAATGTTTTAGCACCATTACCCAAATATTTTTGATCTGGCGATGAAATTAAGTAAATAGAATCTGGACGAATTTCTGACTTATAAAAATTGCGTTGAATAATATCACTACTAACCCAACCTGGCTTAAATACTTTTATTTTTAAATTCGCATTTCGTGTAAGACGTAAAGTGTTTTTATATATTGGGCTGGTAAGGCTATCTGGATCAGTGCCATTCAAGGTATAACGAATCGTGACCCCATTCAGCATATGTTTCATTTTTACATCTAAAAACTTTGAAATAATAGAGGAGTCTTGGTCAATCGTAGGTGGATTTATTTTTAGCACTTTGGATTCTAAATTATCTCCAATGGTAAATTTAGTTTTTGGATAACGGGCAGCAATCTTCTCTAGCTGTGTTTTGCCAATTACACTTGACCAAATATTAATATTTGCAATAGTACTTCCCTTTAAAAAGTTGGTTAATTCACTTTCGGTAAATTTCAACCCGCAAATAGATAATAACTTTAATTTTTTCAGTTGCTTTAGCGGCTCTATTGTTTTTAAATCAAGATTGGTATAGTTTAAATTAACATTTTCAACATTATTAAATTGAGTAATAATAGTAACATCTTCATTGGTTAATGGCATGCCTTGCATATTTAATCGCACCACTTGATCCTGTAAACCTTCTAATTTTTTTAAAACATCTCTGCTGTAAAAGCTACCTTGAAAAAAGTTTACATCTATAGCATCACTACCATGATACAAGTAATTAACGGCACAATAATTTGAATTGTATTCCGCTAAATCGGGCAAACCTGTTTTAACTTCAACTTTCGTATTATTTGCTGGCGTATATTTATTAGCCAATAAAAACAAACTGTCAGTTTTTGCCAATTCACTCATCTTTATCTTAAAATCACCACCAGCTTTTATCCATCTGCTTAAAATAGCTACCTCCTCAGTAGTTAATTGCACTTTCCCATCTGGCGGCATATGTTTTTTATGCGTGATGTCTAAATGAATTCTTTCAAACAACATGGCTTCCTTGTCCTTGTCTGCAGTAAGTATATTTCCACTCTTTCCTCCCTTTTGTATATTTTCAGGCGTATTTAATAATAATTCTCCTTTTACTTTATCTGCACCATGACAGCTCACACATTTTTGTTGCAAAATGGGTGCAACAGCTCTTACATATAATGTTGCATTAGAATCTGTAACCACTTTTATTACTTGTGTATTTTCGGAAGTCCCTTCTTTTTGAGGGAAACTGATTACACCCGCACCATGGGTAAGTTGTGCTCCTTTATGTGTGAAAATTATGATCACTAATAAGTAAACCATTGCAAATTCAACACGTAAAATATAGCTACTTTTAAAGCGCTGATTGTGTTGTTGCAAGTAAATTAAAGCCCAACCGATCATCGCTATAGCAATTCCACCCCATTGATGCGCAAAAATTAATGCATCATCATAACCATCTTGTTTGGATAAAAAAATACCCAATACTGCTACGATACTTGCTAAAAATGCATTACCTACTAAAATCGGATGTAGAATATTACTAGCTACACTACCTTTTTTATCTATTAAGTAATAGATGCCAATAAGGATCCCTAATACAATTGGGAAATGTAAAAACAAGGGATGCATTTTTCCAAACCACTCCAAATACATACCCAATTTTAAATCCTCATTAAAAAATGCAATTAATATTAAAAAGGGATTGAGTACCCAAAGTGCATTATTTATAAAACCCGTCCATTTTTTCAAATTCATTACTAACTAATTAAATCATTGATCACATTTCCAGCAACATCGGTTAAACGATATCTTCTTCCCAAATGCTTGTAGGTAAATTCTTCATGTTTCACGCCCATTAAATGCATAATGGTTGCATGAAAGTCATGAACATGCACTGGTAAAGAATTAATATTATACCCAAAATCGTCTGTTTCACCATGAACGCCCGGTTTAACACCGCCACCTGCCATCCAAATAGTAAAACATTTTGGATGATGATCACGACCATAGTTGTCCTTGGTTAAAGCACCTTGACAATAGTTGGTTCTTCCAAACTCACCACCCCATATTACTAAGGTTTCATCTAACAAGCCTCTTTGTTTTAAATCCTGAATCAATGCTGCTGATGATTGATCAATATCCTTGCATTGTCCTTCTAATTCTGCAGGTAAGTTACCATGGGTATCCCATCCTTGGTGATATAATTGCACAAAGCGTACCCCATTTTCTGAAAGCTTTCTTGCTAACAAACAGTTTGCTGCATAAGTACCTGGAACCAAACATTCAGGTCCATACATTTTTACAATGGACTCAGGTTCATTTTGTAATGAAGTTATTTCTGGCACCGCCATTTGCATACGGTAGGATAATTCGTATTGCTGAATTTTAGTTACAATTTCTGGGTCACCAATTTCTTTATAGGATTCTTGGTTTAAGGCTGATATCTCATCTAAAATTTCACGCTTATCTCCACGTTTGATAAATTCTGGATCAGTTAAATATTTAACGGGTTCTTCACCACTACTAAACTGAACGCCTTGATGAATAGAATCTAAAAATCCGTTATTCCATAATTTTGAATATACGCCTTGTCCGTTTCCCTTGCCTTTACTTAGTAATACACAAAACGCTGGCAAGTTTTTATTTTCACTTCCCAAACCATAACTAATCCAGGATCCCATACTTGGCCTGTTACCCACCTGCGAACCTGTTTGAAAAAAAGTAAGTGCGGGATCGTGGTTAATTGCTTCGGTATAGATGGTTTTAACAATACACATATCATCCGCCATTTTCGCAAGATGAGGTAAGGTTTCACTAAACCAGGCACCATTGCTACCATGTTGCGAAAATTTAAATTTAGTTCCCGCTAATGGAAATTTTGCTTGATTAGCAGTCATGCCTGTCAAGCGTTGGCCATTACGAATACTTGCAGGCAATTCCTCGCCATGCATTTTTTGTAATTGCGGTTTGTAATCAAATAAATCTAATTGCGATGGCGCTCCATTTTGAAACAAATAAATAATTCGTTTTGCTTTGGGTGCGAAATGGGGTAATACATTTGCAAAAAGCTCATCTTCATTACTGGCATTAAATAAACCAGGTGCCATTAATGAGCCCAAAGCCAGTCCACCCAAACCCAAACTCATTTTGGATAAAAATTTACGCCTGTTTTGATTTAAGCCATGTTCTAAAAATTCGTTCATAATATTTTATGATTTTGTTATTGTTTCTTCTAAATTATACATGATTAAAATAGTTTTCATTAAAGCTGCTGCTTCTGATGAATTATATTTTTGTTTTGGATGTTCAAATTCACCCACTTTTAAAGCTGCTTCTGCAACAGCAGGTTTTGTATTAAAAAATGCAACTTGTTTTTTGCAATACGCATTTAATTTTTCACGCTCAAACTTGGTCGGCTTTCTAATTACAATAGTTTCAAATGCCTGATCAATTTTTTCGTCTAATGATTTTTTACTTAGTGCCGTATTTTCACCTAATACCCTAGCCGCTTCTAATATCGTAGGGTCGTTAAGCATGGTTAACGCTTGTAGTGGCGTATTGGTACTTGACCTCTTTGCCTCGCATTGGTCCCTATTACTTGCATCAAATATCATCATGCTTGGCGGTGGCGCAGTCAATTTTATAAAAGTATATAAGCCTCTTCTATAAATATCAGAACCATGATCCTGCTTGTAACTTGCTAAACTACCACGACCTGAAGTGGAACTTTCCCAAACTCCTTTAGGTTGATATGGCTTTACACTTGGTCCACCAATCTTTGTATTTAATAAGCCACTTGTACTTAAAATATAATCACGTACAATCTCTGCCTTAAATCTCATTCTAGGTGATCTTGAGTACGTTAAATTATCTGGATCTTGTTCCAATTGCTTTTTGCTTATGATGTTGGATTGTTTATAGGTATTACTACTCAGTATTTTTTTAACTAAATATTTAATATCCCAATTATGTTCCATGAAATCAACAGCCAACCAATCTAATAACTCTGGATGGGTTGGCAACTCCCCTTGTAAACCAAAATCGCCCGAAGATTTTACTAGCCCTCTTCCAAACATATCCTGCCAAATAAAATTCACAAATACACGAGCTGTTAATGGATTTTTTTTATTGGTCGTCCATTTAGCTAAACCCAAACGATTGCTACCATATTTTGTACTATCATACGGCATGATCGATTCTAATGCGGTAGGTCGTACTAAAATATTTGTTGGTGCATCGTAACTACCACGACTTAAAATATAAGTAGGTCTTGGTTTTACCGTATCACCTGCTTTCCAATCACCCATCACTGAAACTTCAATCATACCTGTATCCACTGTGTTAACAAAATTCAAAAAATTACTACGCTCTTCCTTGCTAATATATAATTTTGGATTTTTTGCTTTGGTGGATTGTCCTACATCTCCTTCAAATCCCTTCTCCTTACTCTCATTAAAGAAAGCATATAACTGATAATAATCTTTATTGGAAAATGGATCGTATTTGTGATCATGACATTGTGCGCACTCAATGGTAACGCCTAAAACGGCTTTTCCATAAGTTCTGGTTTTATCAATATTATAGGATACACGATATTCCTCTTCAATAATTCCACCTTCCTCCGTGTATTTATGATTTCTAAAAAAGGCGGTTGCTAAAATATTTGCTTTGGTTGCATTCGGTAATAAGTCGCCAGCAATTTGGTTGGTTAAAAATTCATCATAATGCATGTTTTTATTAAATGAATTAATTACCCAATCGCGCCATGGCCATTGTGAACGAATCTCGTCATCCTGAAATCCATAGGAATCAGAATATCTTGCTAAGTCCAACCATTGGATGGCCATTTTTTCACCATAAGCTGGTTTTTGTAATAAATCATCTAACATATTAGTATACCAATTCTCGTCCGTATTATTTCTCCATTTATTCAATGCTTCATAACTAGGTGGAAGACCAATTACATCTGAATAAGCTCTTTTTATTAATGCATCACGCGGCGCTTCCTCATTTGGATCAAATCCTTCCGCTTCCATTTTTTCTAAAATGAAATTATCAATTTCATTACGCACCCACTTGGTATGATCTACTTCAGGCAATGTTGCTTTCGCCGGTGCGACAAAGGCCCAATGCTTTTCATATTTTGCGCCTTCTTGAATCCATCTTTTAAATAATGCAATTTCTTCCTTTGTTAATTTTGCAAGATGGCTTTCAGGAAGCGGCATCATTATTGCTGGATCATTAGATTCTATTCGTGTAATCAAATCACTTTTTTCAGGGAAGCCAGGTACAATAGCATAGTGGCCTTTATTTTTTTCAAGTTCTGCAAATGCTCTTGAAGGGATATCTAATCTTAATCCAGCTTTTACTTTATTTGCATCTGGGCCATGGCAAGAAAAACATTTATCAGATAAAATTGGACGAATATCTTGGTTATAGGATATTGCTTTTGAGCGGGCGCCTTTTTTGCCATCGGCAATATATACGACACCATAAATAAGCCCGATGACCACCAAAACGATTGCCCCAAAACTGATGTACTTTTTCATATTCAATATCAAAATTATTTTAACAAATTATTTATAAAACTAAACACGTGTTAATTTATAAGGGTATACTTTTCCTGAAGCCCATTGTGCCACATAAAT
>JBIIRW010000061.1:0-10216 GCA_044341385.1 Sediminibacterium sp.
ACTTAGATATGGAATTCCTAAATTCATTCCCCTTAATATTAGCAATACGCCCATACTAAATATAATTAGAGGTAATAAGCTTTGTATTTTTTTTCTAAAAGGAATTCCAAAATACTGCCCGCCAATGGCTACCATAATTAATGCAGGCATAGTCCCTAAACCAAAAAATGCCATAATCAGCCCGCCTCGAAAAACATTTTGTGTCGCTAGCGCTGATGTCAATGCTACGTAGATCATTCCGCAAGGAAGTAGGCCGTTTAAAAAACCAATTAAATAAAATACAGCCCTATTTTTACTTTTAAATAACCCTCCCATTTTTTTAATGATAAAAGTATAAAGCAAATTAAATTTCAGAAATTTCGGCACCCATTTTGATTTAATTACAAATACATAAATGAAATACAAAAGCATAATACTTCCCATAACAATAGACAAATTTTCCTGTACGCCATATAAGGGTAACTGACTGCCAAACAATCCTAATAAAATACCCAATATTGCATAACTGGTAATTTTTCCAAAATGATACAATAAAATAGATTGCCATTTTTGAAAATTAGTTTGCTGCGCAATGGGCAGTGCCATCACTAAAGGACCACACATACCAATACAATGAACGCTTCCAATAAGCCCCATAAAAAAACCAATCTCAAAAATTGCGTTCAATGACATCATAACCAAATGCTTATAGCATTATTTTTTTCTCAAAATAATAATCTACCCCCTTATTTTGCACCGTTAACTTTAAAGTATAATTCCCTTTCATCGTTTTCAATAGCGCCAAAAATAATTCCCCATTGTTTGACTTAATTTGTTTTGTCATATCCCCCTTTTCGTCTGCTATACAATATAATTGTACTTCCCCGATGGTCTCTGATTTTTTAAAAATGGGTGGCAATGTGATGTGTAAAAAACTTCCTCGCACCACCGTATTCAATTCAACACCCAATTCCGACGCATGCTTAGTGGCATTGATCACCGATTGGTATTTTAATTCAGCACCATAATAGTCCTGCTGAACTAAATCAAATTTTTGCTGTGATGATTTAAAAGCAAGTAGCAAAATGCCGCAAACAAAAATTAAATACACCATCAATATTTTATGTCCCCAATTAAATTTCATAATTTTATTTTTTAAATTGATGGCCCTAAAAAAATTGCAGTTAATACATCCATTCTCTTTCCGTTTTCGTAAATACCAATCTTAACTTTTGTTTTTCGAGCCTTTAATTGTTCATTTCTTAATGTGATAAAAAAACTGGTTTGGAAATAAGATTCCTTAGGAACATCAACCACCCCTATTTGTTTAATTTCGCCCTTCATATTCTCTAATTTTAAGTCCAAATGAATATTTTTCCTCGTTTTATTGACCAATTTTATATTATACAAATTGCTGATCTTATCATCTGCTAGTAACTGATAGGTTTGTCCTGGCGTTCTCATAATTCTAGCTGCAACATCGGCTCTTGTAACTAACAACACCCCTAAAAAAATTAATAATAAACTCAAAACAAGGGTATACAATTTCAACCTCCAGGTGTAAGTCATTTGCTCCTTTAAGGCTATCCCATTTTCTGAGGCATATCTAATTAAACCTTTGGGTTTATTGATATGATCCATTATTTCATCACAAGCATCAATACAAGCAGTACAATTCACACACTCTAACTGTGTACCATTTCGAATATCAATTCCAGTTGGGCATACTCTAACACAGGCATGACAATTCACACAATCTCCTTTGTCATTGGTTGTATCTGACAATTTACCACGTGGCTCTCCTCTTACATAATCATAAGCTACTAAAATTGAATTTCGATCCAACAACACCCCTTGCAATCTTCCATAAGGACATACGATAATACAAGCCTGCTCTCTGAACCAATAATACACAAAGAAAAAAACAAAGGTAAAAATAACCAACGCACTAAAAGTCCCAAATTCAACAAAAATTCCTGCTTTTATATGTACTATAAGTTCGTCAATGCCAATAATATATCCTAAAAAGAAATTCGCGATTAAAAATGATAAGGAAAAGAAAACAAAAATTTTAATTGCCCTTTTTATAATTTTTTCTGTATTCCAAGGCATCGCTTTCAACTTTTTTTGTTGATTCGCATCTCCATCAATAAAATATTCAATTTTACGAAATACCATTTCCATAAAAATGGTTTGCGGACAAGCCCAGCCACAAAATATTCTACCAAATGCAACTGTAAATAGAATTACAAAAACAATAAAGGTCAATAAACCAATAGCAAAAATGAAAAAATCCTGTGGCCAAAATATTTTACTGAAAAATATAAATTTCCGTTCCAACACATTAAACAAGAACACCGGCTCTCCTTCTACCTTAATGAAAGGTAATGTGAAAAATAAAATCAAATAAAAATAACTAAAATAGGACCTTAAATTATATAACCTCCCTTTTGGCTTTTGCGGAATTACATAATTTCTATTACCTTCTTTACTTATAGTTCCTACCGCATCCCTAAAGGTTTGGTCTAATGCGTCTTTTTTATAGTTCGCAATACTTTCTGAATCATTTATAGAATTATTTGGCATCATTAATTTTTCCTATTACTACACTATCCACTGAGACAGCTACTTCTTTATACAAATCCCCTTGAGGGGCTTTTGGATTTGGCGGATTAGTCCCTCTCAAACTTCTGATATAACTTGACAATTGTTGCATTTCCACTGGCGAATAAGTAGTTTGCCAGGACTGCATCCCCTTGTCTGGAAAACCATATTTGATCGTTTTAAATATATCTTTTATGCTGCCGCCATGAATCCAATATTCATCCGTTAAATTGGGTCCTACCAATCCTTGTCCTTCCGCCAAATGACAAGGCACGCAGGTTTTAGCAAATATTGCTTTACCAGAAGCATTACCCGCGGCATCCAAGTCGGTCACTGTATTCTCATCCACATTTTCCTTTGCTGAAGCCAAATACGCATCTGTTTGAGTTTTAGCAATAGTCATTTCTGCATTGTACTCCTCTGTTGGATTCATACCTGTATGCCATACCTCAAACTTTAAAATGTAAAATACGGCCACTACTATAGTGATATAAAAACCGTATTTCCACCATGGTGGTAATGCATTGTCCAATTCCTTAATGCCGTCATAATTATGATCCAACAACATATCGGCTTCTTTTTCTAATGGAACTGCCTTTGTAAAAAATTGTTTATCTAATTTGTGCCATGTTTTGAGCAGCCAGGAATCTGTTTGCACTTTACCAGCAACTATAATTTTTTCTATAGGATGAATTGCTCTAAAAATATTTTTAATAAATAAAACGAGTAAAAAAACAACTAATAATTCCAAAAAAATGACCGATGCCATTGTCCAAAAAGTATTGTATGACACTCCCCCATAAAAATTGGTAGTAATTGATTTTGAAGTATCAGCAATCACCGAATTAGTTTGTGCTGATAAATTTTTTGAAAACAAGGACCCCATAACTACTACAAAAATCATCATTGCTTTAGAAGCACCTTGTTTCGAAATTTCTACTGCCTTTTTTGAAATCATCATTAATACTTTAGCTAAAACCCAAACTACAACTACCAATAATAATGCGACTGTAATCATCAGCCCTTCCATGTAATTCGTAGTTGTTGGCTTTGGAGCTATCGTATTTGTTTGCGCTATTGATGCTACTGAAACCAAGCTAGCCAATAACAATAGAAATTTATTTTTATTATTTAACATAAAAAATGTTTTTAGATTAATTTATTATTGTTCTAGGGGTAAATTTTTAATTTTATCCACTTGCTTATTGTCTAGCACTTTTACATACCACAAAACACCCGCAAAAAATGCAACAAATACCAACAATGAAAAAAGTGGATAAATATTCTGATCCTGCATTGTTTCGGTATATTTTTTTATAAAACTGTACATGATGTTTATTTTATATTTTTTATTTTTTTGTAATGTCTGTTCCTAATCTTTGCAAATATGCGATTAACGCAATGATCTCTTTATTAGGTGCAACTTTGATACCCTCCTTTTGCAAATCATCTGAAATCAATTTGGCTTGTAACATTAAATCAGCATTAGCTTTGCTTGCATAATTAGCTTCATAAGGAACTCCTAATGTGCGCATCGCATTAATTTTAAGTGGCGTTGATGCGGTATCTAAATTATCATCAATTAAAAATGAATAGGATGGCATTACCGAACCCGTTGATATTGCACCAGGTTCTTCCAAGTGATTATAATGCCAAGTATTTGATTTTTTTAAATTACCTGCGCCTTCCCTTGCCAAATCTGGACCGGTTCGCTTACTACCCCATTGAAATGGATGATCATACACAAACTCTCCTGCTTTACTATACTCACCATATCGCTCCGTTTCACTTCTAAATGGACGAATCATTTGAGAGTGACAGGTATAACAACCTTCTCTAGTATAAATATCTCTTCCTTGCAATTCTAATGGCGTATAAGGTTTTACACTTGAAATAGTTGGGATATTTGATTTTACTAAAAACGTAGGTACTAACTCAACTAAGCCGCCAATTAATATAACCACTAATGACAATAGCAAAAATGGCGTTGGCTTTCGCTCAATCCAACGATGCCAATGCTCACCAGCATGCTTTGTATATGTTTTTTCCAAAGCGGGCGCCTCTGCAGCTTCATTTGCTTCTAATGTACCTTTGCTCATTGTTTTAAAGAAATTAACCATCCCTATAATAGCACCCGTTAAATACAATATGCCCCCGATTGCACGCATCGCATAAAATGGTGCCATATAGGTTACGGTTTCTAAAAATTGATACTTCAACTGGCCACTTGGCGTGAATTGCTTCCACATGGCAACCTGCTGCCAACCTGCCCAATACATAGGTACTGCATAAAATAAAATACCCAATGTTGCCAACCAAAAATGAATATTGGCTAATTTTTTAGAATATAATTCAGTTTTGTAAATTCTTGGTAACAACCAATAGATGATTCCAAAAGTAAGCATCCCGTTCCAACCTAATCCACCAATGTGCACATGTGCAATAATCCAATCAGAAAAATGTGCTACTGCATTTATACTTTTTAATGACAACATCGGTCCTTCAAAAGTGGACATCCCATATGCAGTAACTGCAACCACCATAAATTTCAAAATAACATCTTCCCTTACTTTATCCCAAGCCCCGCGTAAAGTAAGTAATCCATTAATCATACCACCCCAACTTGGGAATATCAACATAAAACTAAAAACGATACCTAAGCTTTGCGCCCAATTAGGTAAAGCAGTGTATAACAAATGGTGTGGTCCCGCCCAGATATATAAAAAGATCAACGCCCAAAAGTGGATGATAGATAATTTATAAGAGAATACCGGCCTATTCGCCGCCTTAGGTAAAAAGTAATACATCAACCCTAAAAATGGTGTAGTTAGAAAAAAAGCAACCGCATTATGACCATACCACCATTGCACCAATGCATCTTGCACACCAGCATACCAACTATAACTTTTAAACAAGGTAACAGGTAATTCAAATGAATTCACTAAATGCAATACTGCAACCGTAACAAATGTGGCGATGTAAAACCAAACTGCAACATATAAATGACGCTCTCTTCTTTTTATTATGGTCGCAAACATATTAAATCCAAATACCACCCATATTAATGTAATCGCAATATCGATGGGCCATTCTAATTCTGCATATTCTTTTGCGGTGGAAATTCCCAATGGTAATGTGATAGCTGCTACAACAATAATTAATTGCCAGCCCCAAAAGTGTATCTTACTTAATACATCACTAAACATTCTGGCTTTCAAAAGTCGCTGTAATGAATAATACACCCCCATAAACATGGCATTTCCAACAAATGCAAAAATTACCGCATTAGTATGCAGTGGTCTGAGACGTCCAAAATTAAAATAGGGCTGTATATTTAATGCAGTTGGGTAAACTAAGGCTAAAGCTATCCATAATCCCACCGTCATTCCTACAACACCCCAAATGATGGTGGCAATAGCAAAATTCCTTACCGTTTTATTGTCATACTGAAAACTTTCTACTTGCATAAGGTTAATTTAAATGGTTAATGATGATCAAGTTTTAATTTTATTTAGATAAATGATTAATTACGTTCTCTTCTATTTTATCATTTTTTTTATATGCCGCGGATTTTACTTCATCGTCAAAAAGTATGCGAACAGATGGCGTGTAATCATCCTCCATTTGACCTGTTCTCACAGACCATAAAAAAGCGATTAAAAAGCCGCCCGCTACAACAACACTTACAATGATTAATAATACAATAACACCCATGAAAACATATTTGAAACAAATCTAGCGGGAATGTTCATTTTTGATAATGACCTAGGTCAAATCAAAAGATGATATATATCAGTTTTTAGATCTAATAGTAGACGAAACCAGATATGAAAGCAACGCAGAAAGCGCCACAATGCTTATAGAGCTAATGGGCATTAATATAGCTGCAACCATCGGGGATAATTGTGCACTTGTGGCAAAATACATGCCTACCATATTATAAATTATAGATAAGCTGAAAATGAGTACGATAATTAATTTAGCTTTTTTAGCATAATTGATTAATTCATCTAGCCTACTCATTTGTTCCCCTGCTAAAATGGCATCACTTGCGGGCGTGAATAAATGGGATTGATCAGTTACTGCTACACCCACATTGCTTTTTTGCAAAGCACCTGCATCATTTAAACCATCACCCACCATCATTACTTTGCGCCCTTGCGATTGAAGTTGCTGAATATAATTAAGCTTATCGATTGGACTTTGTTCAAATAAAAGGGTCACATCAGTACCCAAAATTTGTATTAGATTATTCTTTTCTGCTGGATGATCCCCACTTAACAAATGCAATTGATACCCCCGCTTCTTTAAGTTATTTGCAACTGTGAAAATACCTGATCTATAAGTATGATTTACTTTATACACTCCTTTAAATTGATTGTTGATTGCCAAACAAACCACCGATCCCTCGGGTTGTTGATTTACAGCAATATGATTGGATGCTAAAAAGGAAGCTGACCCAATTAAAACTTCAAAGTCACCGCAATTGGCCTTGGTTCCTTTACCAATAAAATTTTCAATTTTATTAACTTCAACCACACCATCCACTTTTGAAAAATAATATTGTGCAATTAATTGACTTAAGGGGTGCAAGGATTCTTTGGTGATTGATTTGATGGCCAACATTTCAAAATGTGATAATGGAACACCTTCATAATCTAACCGTGTTTCGGCATGGTTGGTGAGTGTTCCAGTTTTATCAAATACAATCGTGTCTATTTTAGCTATCTCCTCAATTACAGATGCATTTTTACAGTAAAATTTGCTTTTACCAAGCCACCTTAATACATTCCCGTAAGTAAAAGTTACTGCTAATAATAAGGAGCAAGGGCAAGCCACAATTAATACAGCGGTGACTGCCGGCATTATTTTACTGGTGTCGTAGATACTCCAATAAATACCGCTCGAAATTGCAATCGCAAATAATATTATAGTAAAGTACTGACTCCAAGGATGAACAAATGATTTTTCTGCATTTTTCTCAGATTTCAATAAAGGACTATTCCATAATTCGGTGATGTAGCTTTGTCCTACTGGCTTAACCACTTTCAACCGAATGGCACGTCCCTTTTGGATTCCGCCAGCGTATACCAGTGTACCTTTGATCACTTCAATGGGCGCATTTTCACCGGAAACAAAACTATAATCTACCAAGGCACCATCGGATAATAGAATACTATCCGCAGGTATCATTTCATCTGATTTAATTAAAACTAGTTCCCCTTTTGTTAATTCAGCTAATGGTTTATTAATTTCATTCCCATCTTGTAATACAGTTACCCCTAATGGAAAAAATGAAGTGTAATCTCGATCAAAGGCAAAGGAGTCATAGGACTTGTCCTGAAACCATCTACCAATTAGCATAAAAAAAACAATCCCACTCATACTATCCAAATAACCAGCTCCTGTTTGCGTAACAATTTCATACACACTTCTTGAAAAAGTAACTGCAATTGCAAGCGCAATGGGCGCGTCTATATTTAACCACTTTTGACGAAGTCCAGTATATGCCGAAATAAAAAAATCACTTGCACTATATATTAATACAGGCAATGACAAAAGCAAATTAATATAAATAAAAAACACCCTTAAGTTTCCCAATTCAACTGCATTATTAGACAAATACTCGGGAAAACTAAGCATCATAATATTGCTAAAACAAAATCCTGCAATACCAATTTTAAAAAGCTGCTTTTTATTTACTTTCTTTTTCTTTAACCAATCATTGCCCCCCAAATGGATGACTGGCGCATAGCCTACAAATGCCAATAGTTGCACCAGTTCTTTTAACGTAATTAAACTTGGTTGATACACCACTTTAATTTCCTTTTTCTCAAAATGGGTTTGGGATTGAATAATCCCCGGATTTATTTTATGCAAATTTTCCAATAACCAAACACAACTAATACAATGAATTTGTGGTAAATAAAATACCACATGCGCCTGATCCCCTACTTTAAATTGAATTAATTGTTCCTGAATGGCTTCGTTATCTAAGTAATTATATTTATCTGAAACAAAGTGCCCCTTAGCTGTCATGCCAGGCATATCCGTTAAGTCATAATACTGACATAATCCATTTTCATCCAATAATTGATAGACTAATTGGCAACCGGCACAACAAAATACTTTATCATTCCAAAGTAATGAATCATCGCAATCAACCCCGCAATGGTAACAATGATGTGCCATATAGGTAGCAAAGATGCCGCCTAACTTATTATAGTAAAATGAGCCGAATCATGAAAAATCATGATAAATATCATATTTCCAAAATGGCTTAACGAATCATCTTTTGAAATTGTGGATCCATCATGTTGGTAGCTTCATAATAACCTTGCTTATACCAACGCATTCTTGCTAATAAACTGGCCAACTGTGGTTGTATTCTATTTTTTGCACTATTTAGCTTACTTATACTACTCGGCGAATATTGTTTGGCAAAATTGATAAATGCTTGCCAAGTATTGTCATTATTATATTGGGTCAAAATTTCTTGTACATTTTTTAACCTAGTCATTTTGGGCAAATTGGAAAGATAAAAACCAAGTACAAATTCGTTGACTAAATTATTTTGCAATAACAGATGATTGGTTGTATCCATTACTATATCATTACTTACAACCCACTTGTCAGGATAAATACCACCACCACCATACACTAAATTGCCCTTTGGAGTTTTGAATGAATTTCCTTTGAAATTGGAATCAGGTAACCCAATCGCATCTTCATGGAATCTTTTAACATACGCATCCTCATAGGCTTCCTTACCTAAAACATAAGGTCGTTGTATATTTCTACCTAAGGGTGTGTAATATTTTGCAGTCGTTAAACGCAAAGCACCCCCATTTGATAAATTAAATTGCTGTTGCACCAATCCCTTGCCAAATGACCTTGTTCCTACAATCGTCGCTCTATCCCAATCCTGTAATGCCCCAGCTAATACTTCACTAGCAGATGCGGAAGATTCATTCATTAATATTGTAATTTTTCCTTGCTCAAAAAGACCTTCTCTTTTACTATAATAATCTACCCTAGGTGAATGTACCCCTTCGGTGTAAACGATTAATTTATTTCCAGGCAATAATTCATCAGCGATTCCAACAGCCTCAGAAAGTAAACCACCCCCATTATTACGTAAATCCAAAACCAATGACTTCATCCCTTTTTGAACCAATGGATCCAAGGCTTGCATAAAAGCTTCATAAGTACGATCTGTAAACTTATTTAATTTAATATACCCAACAGTGTCACTGATCATATAAAATGCATCAATCGGTGAGATGGGGATATTCGCTCTAGTTAACTGCAATTGCACTTGCTTACTTTTTCGCAAAACCAATAATTTCAATGGACTATCTTCTGGCCCTTTTACTTTTTGCCTTACTTCATCTGCTTGCAAATTCCCACCAGACAATTTTATCGAATCGTTTGCTTTCAATAAGATATCGCCTAACTGAACGCCTCCTTTAAAGGCAGGACCGTCCTTTAACACATAAGTGACAAAAAAACTATCTCTAAACTGCTGAAATTCGATACCAATTCCTTTTAAGTTGGCTGCCAATTGTTCATTCACATCTACCAAATCCGCGGGTGGAATATATACAGAATGGGGATCCAATTGGCTTAAATA
>JBIIRW010000062.1:0-10043 GCA_044341385.1 Sediminibacterium sp.
GAACCACATAATTCACTGGTGTACGGCTACCATTTTCCTCCAAGCTCACCGCCAAGGTATTGACTTTGGTATTTAAGTTAACCCCAGTTAATGAATCGTAATTACCCAAGCTATCAATGCTATAATTGTATTGCCTCCATTGGTTGCGCACCAAATCCAATTTTGCAAAACGGAGCGTTACTGAATCTTCAAAATCAGTTAAGTACATTCTAATAAATCGAATAGATTTAAAATCTCGAATGCCATTTACATTTCGTTTGTATGATTTTATAGGAATGCGAAATAAATACCAGTTTTCAATACTCTTTGAACCATCTGCCAAGGTTACATTCACCGTTTTTGAATCCGTAACATAATTAGTGGTCGTAGCAGATATATTATTTTTCTGTAAATTAATTTCGTACTCAAAATACGCTTCGGTTTCATTTAATGTATTATCTCTATTTAAATCCTCATTATCTGGAAGTAAAGTAGCAGCGCTACTAAATAAGCCTGTACCCGCCAATGCAGAGTTTCCTTGTGGGTTATTAAAGTTTTTGTACCTACCTAAAATGCCCACATTACTTGCATCGTATTTACCATCACGATACCATACATAGTTATCCCCCGATGGGTCACTTGTGAATTGTTGCTTAACATTTGCATTGCTGATTTTATTTATGACATACGCTTTTTTTGAACGTTCATCATCATCACCCAAACCATCCAAACCCACATCCTGGTATTTTCTATCTTCCGGATTATTACTAAATGCATTGGTTACTTGAATTGGATTTACTGGAACCCTACCCCAGGTAGAACTATCAATGCCTGCAGGTATGGTTGGCGTAGGCATTCCATTTTCATAAAAGCGACGGCCATCACGTAATATATCTTCACTTACATTTCCCAAATTCAAAACTAAGGTTCCTTTGGTCGCATTAGATTTTATAAATGGATCCTGTGCCCAAAATTCAACATACTCAATAATACCTGTTTCAAAATCAGTTTGATCTAAGGAACGCATAATTCCGCCCCACTTATCTTTTGGATTTATAAACTTTCCAGCAGCATCCATATCCTTATAATTAAAGTTATAAGGGCCACGTTCCTTGGGATAATAACTTAAATCAAAAGTTGGTAATTGCACATCCGTAATATTCGTTGTTTTTTGTGGAAACAACTCATTGGTATACACCTGACGAACTCTTGGATCACTCAATAATGCTAAATTTGACCGAAGCGGATTATTTGTGGAGTTTTTATCTTGCAGTGTAGGCTCAATGGTATACCATGCAAGCTTCGCTCTGTTATAATTATAGTCAATTGAATCCGATAAATTAGCTTCCTTAAATCGCTCTTGTGGCGTAGAAGCTAAAGTCCATGAGGTAAAAGGAAAACGCAAATCAATATTGGTACGCGTTGCTTCAAAATCATCTAAATAAACAACACCATCACCACCCCTTCCAATTTGTCGCGCATGTCCAGGCTGTAAAAAAGCACCTTCACCATAAGCGGTTAAATATGATTTTGTTTTAGTGCTATAAAATGGAAGCTTGTCTAACGCCTTTGTTAATTTAGGCAATTCGGTTTTGTAATTAAAATCAAAACCATACATGGTATTATTGATGGGATCAGAACCAAAATTTGTTTTAGTAAAAAATGGTCTTTCACTTAACTTAGTAGATGATAATCCAAAAATAAAATCCTTACTGGCTAAGTAATCTAACCGTAATGCCCTAAAGCCTCGTTCCTGAAATCCAAAACCTAAATTATTTTCAAAGGAAACATCTACAGGTATATTGGAACTTAATATGCCTGGATTAATAATACGCACAGTACCTGAACCATAATCAACCACATAATCACGACCTTCCATTAATATTTGCCCCCCAGCACGCACACTTACCGAACCTGGCGGTACATTAAATGCATTTAAACTTATCTCTGATCCACCTGCACTCCCCTTAACTTGACCCTCCATAACAAATCGATTCAAGTTTGCATAAGTTTGCGCTTCTGCTTTTATGTTACGATACAATTGCGGAAATAAATATTTTTTTGCGGTATCATCACTCACACCCTTAAATGCAATATTTTTTAAATCGTCTCCAAAGGGTTCAAGTAAAGGAAAAATGATACGGCCCATTTTAGATAAAACCGTAAAGCCTTCGACAAAGTCAAATACCCCATCAGGCTGCGGATCATTTCGATTATTTAAACGATCCAACTGTAACAATTTAATTAATGATTGTCCAGAAACATTGGCACCTGTAACTGGCATATATCTTTTCAAACCCCTACTTGGCTCCTCATATAAAATATTCAATTGAAAATCCTGCTGTTGAATGGAACCAAACAAATCTAAAGAATAAACGTTTTTCATCATCAAATTCCAAATAGGTAAATCGGTACGTTGTGTAGTTGCTTTTAATAATTTTAAAAATAAAATATTTTGTACGCCTTTATTTGGATCTAGTGCGGTGTTTTCCGAAAATTCACCCACTTGATATACCCTTCCATTATAGGTATATTGAAACGCAACAGCTAATACTTCATCAGGTTGCAAAGGAATATTCAATGATAAGAAACCTATTTGCGGATTAAAGTAATATTCATTCTCTGTTAACTTACGTGCAAAAGTGCGTTCATAATCTTCGGCCGATTTTAAACCAGCCATGCTTAATACACTTGAAACTGCTGAAGGATTCCTTGCAGCACTATTGTTCGCAATACTACTATATAAGCTATTGGCATTATTCTCAGGGAATTTTGCCGAGGCATTCGAAGCATATGTTTTGTTACTCGGATTAGGCTCCCCGATATCCATTAAACCCACTACATCACGCGCATTGGTGGTTTGCCCATAACGATTGGTTACCCAAACCTCGATTCTTTGCACCTGCGCCTGCCCAGTCACCAAGGGCAAAGTGGACATGGCATTATTAAAATTATTTCTAAAATATTGTGCTAATAAAAAGTGCCTGTTTTCCTCGTAATCATCTAATCTTTTTTGAAATTTTTGGGTAGATGATCCTCCTTGCAAAGCCATAGATTGTCGCTGTGACTTTTGATTAGCGATGGCAGCTGTTACAAATAGTTTACCAAATTGCAATTGCGTTTTAAGACCAAATAAATTTTGCGTGCTAGGAATTAAAGTACTTCTTGAAACGAAATTGATATTACCAGCTTCAATTGCTTTTACAATTTCATCTTTTTTACCCTTGTAATTTAATTTAATCTGATTGTCAAAGCCTAAATTGGAAAGTGTATTTAAGTTGATTGGGAATTTTAATTTGTCTCCAATGCTGGCATTCATGCTAAAGTTGGTATTTGCATCAAAATCAAATCCCCCATTTCTTCGGGCGCGTTCAGGCAAGGTTGGATTTTTTACATTTTGACCTTGATATCCTGCTTTAATATTTATTTCACCCACCGGTTTGATATCCACTTTTAAATCCGAACCTGTTTTTCCGAATAACCGATCAAAGTAACTATCAAACACTTTTGATTTAGGGCGGGTAATTTTTCTATTTAGTACGCCAATCGAGTTGGCCCTTTGTCTAAAATAAGCTTGCTCATCTTTGGCCGTTTTTAATTTCCAAAATTCATCAAAATTTAAAGTACTTGGGGTTCTTTGATATCCTGAACCAATCATATCCGTTAAAAAGTACCTTTTTGAAGCAGCGTCATATTCTACTTTGCGCTTCACAATGCTAGTATCTCTTAAATCATAGGGGTTATTACTTGCTTGCGATAAAAAATCACCCCGCTTATCTTGAATCGGGTAACGCAAATCATTCGTGAAAGTATAAACCGTTGTATCTTTTTGTATATCAGTATTATTCGATCCAGTCAGCTCGCGCAATTTTGTTGTATCTTTTTTAATTGCGATACTGTCCTTTTTTTTACTGGCGGTATCTGTTACATTCTTTGTTAAATCAATTTTTATTTGCGCATGCAAATGGCTATTCGCATAAAGCAAAACACCAAAAATTAAAAATGATTTTAAAATACGCAATGAATAAGAATTAATGAATGAAATTAAATTGTTAGCAATTTTTTAGTGCTGCTTTAATCAGCACTTCCAAACTTAATTCAGCACCTTCTGACTGTATTGTTTTATCCACTGCCTTTTCAGCAATTGCTTTTTGTATACCCAGTGATATTAATGCCTGAATAGCATCTTGTTGTACATTAGATTTTGCAAAGCCAGCACCCCCAGGTAATTGATGGGCACTCAAAGGAATTTTTGAAAGCTTATCTCTTAATTCAAGTACCAATCTTTCGGCAGATTTTTTTCCAATACCTTTAATCTGTTCCAACAATCTTGCTTCGCCATTTACAATCGCTCTGATAATTTCTTCCGGTTGCATACCCGACAACATCATTCGAGCAGTGCTTGCACCTACACCAGATACACTAATCAAATGCAGAAACAAATCCTTCTCGGTTTGTTCATGAAATCCAAATAAAACCTGTGAATTTTCAGTAATATGCAAATAGGTATATAACAGCCCTTTTTCTTTTTTTGAAATGGCTTCATAGGTATTTAAACTAATATTTACCTCATACCCAACACCCCCTACATCCACGATTAATTTAGCTGGGGACAGCTGGACAAAATTTCCTTGTAAAAATGCGATCATAATGTGTCCAAAAATAATACTTAAGCGACGAAAAATAGGCATTTGAGCTGATTCTTAACCAAATTTTTAAGATATTTGTTGTCCATATATTAATACAAGTATATACATGAGTAATAAAGCAGCAATTACAGCGGTGGGGGGCTATGTTCCTGAAACCAAATTGACCAACTTTGACCTTGAAAAAATGGTGGATACCAATGATGAATGGATCCGTTCCCGAACCGGTATTTCGGAAAGACGCATTTTGAGGGAACCAGGAAAGGCTAGTTCTGATATGGCAGTCAAGGCCATCGAGAAAATTCTAGACAAAAAAAACCTTGATCCTTTAGAAATTGATTGTATCATTTGTGCTACCGTAACACCGGACATGATATTTCCGGCAACTGCAAATATTATTGGAGATAAGATTGGCGCAAAAAATGCTTTTGGATTTGATTTATCAGCAGCTTGTAGTGGATTTTTATTTGCGCTTTCAACAGGTGCAAGTTTTATTGAAAGTGGCAGGTATAAAAAAATTATCATAGTGGGCGTTGACAAAATGAGTTCAATTATTGACTATACAGACAGAGCGACTTGTATCATTTTTGGTGATGGGGCTGGTGCCGTATTACTTGAACCAAGTAATGATGGTAATGGATTTCAGGATGCTATTTTAAAAAGTGATGGCAGTGGAAGAGACTATTTAAATATTAAAGCTGGGGGAAGTTTAAAACCCGCTACTATTGAAACGGTTATGGCTAGAGAACATTATGCATTTCAGGATGGGCAACCCGTATTTAAATTTGCCGTAAAAGGAATGGCAGATGTAAGTGCTGAACTATTAGAAAAAAATAATTTAACAGGCGATGATATTGCATGGTTAGTACCGCACCAAGCTAACTTAAGAATAATAGATGCCACTGCCAATAGAATGGGATTGCCTATGGAAAAGGTGATGATCAATATTCAAAAATATGGTAACACCACAGCCGCCACTATCCCACTTTGCTTATGGGATTGGGAAAACCAACTAAAAAAAGGCGACAACCTAGTTTTAGCGGCATTTGGAGGCGGATTTACCTGGGGCGCCTGCTGGATCAAATGGGCTTATTAATGAACAAAAGTATTCTGCGATAAATAGGTATATTTATACAGCGTCAACAATAAAATATGAAAAAGAAAAATTTTAAAGGAATCAGTACAGTCACGTTGCATTCAGCAAGTACTGAAAATGATAACTTTTCACATACTACGCCTATTTATGCGACATCGACTTTTACCTTCGATTCTACAGATGAAGGCATGGAGCGATTCAAGAGCACAGATAAAACCAGAATTTATTCCCGTTGGGGTAATCCTACTTTTACTGCAGCACAGGATGTGATTGCTGCATTGGAATCATTTGGATTAAAGAATGAAAAAGGAGAACAACTTGAACTTAAAGCATTGTTACATTCAAGTGGTCAAGCTGCGATGAGTACTTTATTTTTAAGTACATTGAGTGCTGGTGATACATTAGTATCGCACTATTCTTTATACGGCGGTACCCAGGAATTAATGCAAAAGCTTTTAGTAGAGGCTGGCATAAAATGTATTTTAATTGATGTGCGCGATGCTGCTTTACTTGAAAAAACAATTAAAGAAAATACGGGGATAAAATTAATTCACTTGGAAACCCCTGCCAACCCTACATTACAGTGTGTAGATATTGAAGCAATTTGTAAAATTGCACACGCACATGGTATTCGTGTATCGGTTGATAACACAGTTGCGACGCCTTATTTGCAACAACCATTTGCAATGGGTGCGGATTTTGTATTTCACTCTGCTACTAAATTTTTAAATGGTCACGGATCCGCATTGAATGGAGTTTTATTAGGGAAGGATTTAGAATTTATGAACACCAAAGTTTGGAAATGGCATGTATTATTAGGCGGAAATAGCAACGCATTTGATGCTTACTTATTAATACAAGGAATGAAAACTTTGGAAATAAGAATGGACAGGCATTGTAGTAACACTGAAAAAGTGGCACAATTTTTAGACAACCATCCTGCTATTGAAAAAGTAAACTATACAGGCTTAGCCGCTCATCCCGATCATGCCATTGCAAAAAAGCAAATGAAGCAACATGCCCCATTAATAAGTTTTGAATTAAAAGGTGGATTAGACGCAGGTAAAAAATTCATTGATGCTTTAGAAATTTGCACGCGTGCCGTTTCTTTAGGCACAGTAGATACACTAGTATCACACCCCGCAAGCATGACCCATTATGGCATACCAAAAGAGGAAAGAATAAAATATGGCATTACCGATGGCTTAATCAGAATGAGCGTGGGTATTGAAAACTTTGAAGATATTGCTGCTGATTTAACACAAGCATTAGCAAAGGTTTAAATATCCCCTTTTTTACAGGCCAACAAATAAATAACAATGGACATTACCATACGCCGCGCTGAAAAAAGAGATTGCGTTAGATTATTAGAACTCATTCAAGAATTAGCGGAATACGAAAAGGCACCCAATGAAGTAACCGTCACCCTATCCCATTTTGAGGAAAGTGGATTTGGCGCAAACCCAGTATGGTGGGGATTTGTAGCCGAAGTGGCAGGTGTAGTGGTGGGTATGGCATTATATTATGTACGCTACTCCACTTGGAAAGGACAAAGAATGTATTTGGAAGATATTTTAGTGACACAGGAAATGCGTGGTAAAAAAATTGGAGGCCTATTATTTGATGCCTTAATCAAGGAAGCCAAAGAAAAAAAATTCACCGGAATGAACTGGCAGGTTTTAGAATGGAATGAACCCGCTATCAATTTTTATAAAAAATACAATGCCAATTTTGATCCCGAGTGGCATAATGGAAGTATCGTTTTTTAAATACTAATCAAAAATGGTTCTAAAATTATTAGAACGTTTTTTACCAAAACTTGTTGAAAAAGATAATTCAAAACAATTTGGGTTAAGCACAGCACCTGTCATACCCCTACTATATATATCATAACTTAAACCGAAGCGATATTGGTTCATTAATATTGAAAATTGCGGCACAACTGCATCCCCTAATCTATAAAAAAGCCCTGCATAAATACGATTTATTTTTTCATAATAATTCCCAAAAGGTAAGCTTATAGCACCTCCCACAACTAATTGGCTAATTTTATTTCGTTTATTATAAGAGGCATGTAACATGAACGTTTTTTTATTATCATCCACCTCCTTTTCGTAATTAATAAAAACCATTGATTTAAATCCAGATGCAGTTGATTCATTATTTATAACCAAATCAGGCTTACTCATAAAAAAAGCATTTCCGCTAATTTGAATAAAAGATTTTTCATCATGTTTAATGAACATCAAGCCAGTATTTACAGAAACTTTAGAGGCGCTGCTATTTAAGTTTTGTAAACTAATAGATTGTGAATTATTAATAAATACACCCCGATCAAACTGATCAAACATCCTTAGCTTATCCAACTGCAAATTAGATTGCGCAAACGTAACACCCATTCCCACGGAAAGATTTCTTTTAAGTTCTTCGTCAAAAAACATATGATATGCGGCATTCAAAGTCGCATAATTAGTTTGCAAAACACCATTCATTACCTGATCTGAAATTATCTGCCCCCCTATGCCTAAAAAATTTTTAAAATCTGGATCTTGATTTTTGTATCTACCATCCCAACCCACAATAATTGTTCGAAACAATGAATTACCTGACATTGTTTGCGATCTATAATTAGACTGAATTCTACTTTTATATATTCCATTCCCTATCGAAGCGGGACTCAAAAACTGAGCTGAACTATGCACCTGTGACAAAAAGGGATCCTGTGCATTTGCATTTAAGCAAAAACAAAAAGTATAAAAAAATATGACACCCTTTTTAATCAAAATAATCCCTTTATTTTATTAATAAAAATTGGCCTGACTTTCTTTGAAATGATACGCTACCTAATCCTGCAATTTCTGCAATCCACATATACCCATCTGACTCCTGTAATACATTTTGAAACTTTCCATCCCATTTAATTTCAAAAGGATCCACATTTTGAACCTCATAAACCATCTTTCCCATTCTATTAAAAATCCTAAAATAATTTACACGCTTTACTGATGTGCTATACGAGGCGCGTAAAAATTTATTTTCAGCATATACCCCTGTTGGAACAAATGCATTTGGTATTTCAAATTCCATCATACCAGGAATTACGTCCACATTAAACAAACTACTCGTCAATGACCTACATCCATTTGCATCAACTGCATAGTAATTTATTCCAACTAGCCCCTCTTTCACACCAATTAATGTAGGGCTTGAGCTTGAACCATTAATGATAGCAATAGTAGGATTACTGCTAGTCCATGTATAATTATAATTAGGTGAGCCATTAGTAGCAGTTCCATTTAATATCATATTAGCACCCACCATTAGCGAGTTAGCAGCAGCTGAAATAGGGGTGATTATTGGAAGCGGATTAACTGGGATTGTAATTACACCAGTATTTATACACCCATTCGCATCTGTGCCGCTTAAATTATAGGTTTGTGTAGTTGTTGGCGTAAATGAAACACCATTACTAACACCATTATTCCATGCATAGGTGACTGCTCCCGATCCAGTCAATATTAGGCTTTCACCTATACATACTTTTGTTTTACTTGCAACAAAAGTCACACTTGGTAATGGATTAATTTTTACTACCACCGAACTCACACTTGAACAACTATTACCATCCGTTCCTTTTATAAAATAAGTTCCTGAAGCCGCCACTGCTGACGCAGTTCCTAATACTACCGTTGCCGTTGCGTCAGTAAAATAACTATACGACAAACTCGCAGTTGATCCTGTTGTTACTGCTGATGAAGTTAAATCAATTGTGTTTGGTGAACATACCGCTGCAGGTGCTACCGTTACAACTGTTGGTTTTGGATTAATTGTTACGACAACTGGTTGCACATCACTACAACCCAAACTCGTAGTTCCCTTGATATAATAAGTGCCCGAAGTTGCAATTGCAGATGGTGTTCCTAATGCTGTAGTCGCTGCAGCATTTGTAAAATAAGTATATACTAAACTCGCAGTTGATCCTGTTGTTACTGCCGATATAGTTAAATCAATTGTATTTGGTGAACATACCGCAGCAGGTGCTACCGTTACAACTGTTGGTTTTGGATTAATTGTTACGACAACTGGTTGCACATCACTACAACCCAAACTCGTAGTTCCCTTAATATAATAAGTGCCCGAAGTTGCAATTGCAGATGGTGTTCCTAATGCTGTAGTCGCTGCTGCATTTGTAAAATAAGTATATACTAAACTCGCAGTTGATCCTGTTGTTACTGCTGATGTAGTTAAATCAATTGTATTTGGCGAACATACCGCAGCAGGTGCTACCGTTACAACTGTTGGTTTTGGATTAATAGTTACGA
>JBIIRW010000063.1:0-10040 GCA_044341385.1 Sediminibacterium sp.
ATGATAAATGGATTAAATCTTTACCCAACCCGGAAGAAAAATTAGCACAGATACAATCTAAAATTCCTTTGGGAAATAGATTTACCACCACGGAAGAAATTGCCAATACCGTGGCCTTTTTACTTTCAAGTGCTTCCAGTCATACCACAGGACAACTGGTATACGTAGATGGCGGCTATACGCATTTAGACAGAACATTATAATTCAGTTAAAAACTAAATAACTAATTCTTGGCCCTTTGAATTAAATTGCACTTTCAATTTAACCTATTTTGATCCTATGCAAAAGAAAGTACTAGTCAGCGGCTGTTTTGATTTATTACATAGTGGGCATATTGCTTTTTTAAAAAGTGCTGCCACTTATGGTGACTTATATGTTTGTATTGGATCTGATAAAACAGTATACAATCTTAAAGGTAGATACCCCGTGATTACCCAAGATGAAAGAAAGTACATGATTGAATCACTTGCTTGTGTTAAAGAGTGTAAGATTAATAAAGGAAATGGTATTCTTGACTTTTTAGAAGAATTGGAAGAAATTAAGCCGAATGTTTTTGTGGTGAATGAAGATGGGAATACGCCGAATAAAATTGAACTATGCAAAACAAAAAATATTGAATTAATTGTATTGGATAGAATTCCTAGTGACGGACTTCCTGCAAGATCAACAACCAGTTTAAGAACCAATTCCATCATACCATTTCGCATAGATTTAGCAGGCGGATGGTTGGACCAACCTTACGTAAACAAATTATATCCAGGCCCAGTGCTTACTGTATCCATTGAACCTACCATTGAATTTAATAACCGAAGTGGGATGGCGAGCAGTACAAGAAACAAAGCTATTGAATTATGGAAGGCGCAATTACCTGAGGGAGATCCCGTACAATTGAGTAAAATTCTTTTTAGTTATGAAAATCCGCCTGGTACTTTAAACGTTGCTGGTTCTCAAGATGCATTGGGTATTGTTATGCCTTGTTTAAATTATTATCATTATAGTCAAGATAGTTATTGGCCCTCTGAAATAAAATCAATAGAAGATGAATCTATATTAAGTTGGTTAGAGGAGCATCTTTATTTAATCCCACTTGATCCAAGAGGAAGTAATTATGATGTATTGGCGAATACAAATATTACAGAACTTGGCGCAAAAAATTTAGCAGATGCCGCAATTCAATGTTGGCATGCGATTCAAATAAAAGATGTCGCTGCATTTGGAACTGCTTTTCTTGCCTCTTTTCATGCGCAGATTGCCATGTTTCCAAATATGGTTGACGAAACTATCACACCCATCATTAATAAATATGCCTCCAAAAGTTTTGGATACAAATTATCAGGCGCTGGTGGCGGTGGCTACTTAATTTTGGTTGCCAATGAAGCCATTGAAAATGCAATACGCATTAAAATTAGACGCAAAGACAGGATGTAAGCGTCCATTTCAAGGAAACCAAAAATCACCCTTTTTTGGTTAAAATGACCCAAAAATTGCCAAAAATCAGTAAAAAAACCCCGAAAAAGGCAAAATATTTAAATTTATAATAAAATAGGTTGTACTTTTATATTAGTTGCATAACTAACTATATGTCAAACAACCAATTCAAACGCGGCGAACTTTACAGTGTCATTAATGGCATGGCAACCACCGCAGTTGCCCGACGTCTTCAGAAAAATTTCCGCAATGCAGGATTAGAAATTACCATTGAACAATGGTCCGTATTATATCATTTATGGAAGGAAGATGGACTTAGTCAACTTGAACTAGGCAACAGAACTTTTAGAGACAAAGCAAGTACTACGCGCCTCATTGATAATTTAGAAAAACAAGAATTAGTAACACGTGTTGCATCCAAAGATGATCGACGTATTAATTTGGTTTATTTAACGGACACTGCAAAGCCATTACAGCAAATCACTTATGAGTTGGCGAATAAGACAATGAATGAGGCATTACAAAATATTTCAAAGGAAGAAATTGAAGTAGTAAAAAATGTTTTACAACGCGTGTATGATAATTTAATGAACAAGGATTTGATATAAATAATCGCTGATAAGAAATAATAGTCTTATAATATATCGACGCATAGCAATAAAAAAGAGTAAAAGAAAAAATAACTTATAAATAAATTTTATGGAAACTATACAATCAGTCATTAAAGGTGGCGAATGGATTATCAAGGAAGTAAATGCAAAAGATATATTTATTCCTGAGGAGTTTAATGAGGAACAACTCATGGTACGCGATATGTGTAATCAATTCATTGACACCGAAGTGTTACCTGTGGTTGAACGTATTGATAAACTAGAACCAGGCTTAATGCCCTCTTTATTAGAAAAAGCAGGTGAACAAGGCTTACTAGGTATTACAGTACCTGAAGTATATGGTGGCTCTGGAAAAGATTTTGTAACTGCAGTAATTGTTGCCGAATATTTAGGCGGCGGATATTCCTTTTCCGTAGCAAACGCTGCACATACAGGTATTGGCACCTTACCTATTTTATATTTTGGTACGGATGCACAAAAAGAAAAATATGTTCCAAAATTAGCAAGTGGTGAATACAAAGGCTCCTATGGTTTAACGGAACCCAATGCAGGATCAGATGCCTTGAGTGCAAAAACAACTGCAACATTATCTGCCGATGGGAAACATTATATTTTGAATGGCCAAAAATGTTGGATCACGAATGGTGGCTTTGCAGATATTTATACCGTGTTTGCAAAAATAGATGGAGAACATTTCACTGCATTTATTATAGAACGTGGTACCGAAGGTTTTACACAAGGGCCTGAAGAACATAAAATGGGAATTAAGGGATCATCAACCGTGCAATTATATTTTCAAGATTGTAAAGTACCCGTTGAAAATGTATTAGGTGAAATTGGTAAAGGACATATTATCGCATTCAACATTTTAAATATTGGTCGATTAAAATTAGGTGCTGCAACCTTAGGTGGTGCAAGACGCGCATTAAGTGTTACTATTCAATATGCTAAAACAAGAGAGCAGTTTAAATTGCCGATTGTAAAATTTGGCGCTATCCGACATAAGTTGGCTGAAATGGCTATTAAAATGTGGGTGGGTGAAACCACTTTATACAGAGTATCGCATCACATTGATGAGCAAGAGCAATTATTATTAGCCTCTGGTAAAACATTATCTGAATCCTTATTAGGTGCTGCTGAAGAATATGCTATTGAGTGTGCCATTTTAAAAGTGTTTGGAAGTGAGGCGTTGGATTTTGTCGTAGATGAAGGCGTACAAATACATGGCGGTAATGGTTACAGTGATGAATATCAAATTTCAAAAGCGTATCGTGATAGTCGTATCAATCGTATTTATGAAGGGACCAATGAAATTAATAGATTACTTACGGTAGATATGGTTTTAAAACGCGCCATGAAAGGGAAACTAGATTTAATGGGACCAGCAATGAGTGTGCAACAAGAATTAATGAGTATTCCTGATTTTGGCTCAGAAGAGGAAGGCGCATTTGCAAAAGAGAAAAAAACCATTGCAAATTTTAAGAAATGTATTTTAATGGTGGCAGGTGCAGCCGTACAAAAATTAATGATGAGCTTAAACAAGGAGCAAGAAATATTAATGAATATTGCAGATATGTCCATCATTACTTATCATGCTGAATCTGCTTTATTAAGATTAGAAAAATTAACTGCCATGAAAGGCGAAGCGGCTACGACCATTCAAGCAGATATAGTTCGCACTTATATTTATGATGCAGCCGATGCCATCAATAAAGCTGGCAAGGACGCCTTAAATAGTTTTGCGGATGGAGATGAATTACGCATGATGAATATTGGTTTAAAAAGATTCACCAAAGTGGATTCATTCAATAGCAAGGAAGCACGCAGACGTATTTGCGCGCAATTAGTTGCAGATGATGGATATAAATTATAATTAATTTTTATAACGATTACTTGCTTTAAAACAAAAGGCGTCCCGATTCTCGGGACGCCTTTTGTTTGTCGTAAACATTTATAAGTTAACCTTTTTTAAACCTTACTTTTAAATCCTAATTTTTCAGGAGTTATTGGAAGATCGCGCACCCTTTTCCCAGTGGCGTTATATACTGCATTGGTAATCGCAGCTGCTAAACCAATAAGCGCAATTTCACCAATGCCTTTGGCACCAATATCATTGATATTAGGATCCGGTTTGTTGACAAACCAAACATCCGTTGGAGGAATATGTGAATGCAGTGGCACATGATAACCGCCAAAGCTGGCATTGATGATTTGTCCAGTTTTATGATCAATTTCTAGTTTTTCAGAAAGTGCCATACCGATACCACCTACTACCCCGCCCAACATTTGACTACGTGCCGTTTTAGGACTAATGATTTTTCCTGCATCCCCTGTAGTTACTACTTGTAATATTTTTATAGTGCCGTCTTTTGGACTCACTCCCAACTTTACAAAATGCGCTGAAAAGGAATTGCTGGTAAATTTTAATTGCGCTGCAGTTTTTCCATTAGAAGAAATGGTTAAATCAATTTTATCTTGATTGGCTAATTTTAATACATCAATAATAGCCATTTTTGCATTTGCATCTGTTTTTGAAATCACCATTTCATTTTTAACTTCCAACGCTTCCGCATTCATGCCAGCAAAAACTGGCGCAGATTTAATGGCGATTTCCTTTAATTTTTGTTGTAATGTTTTACAAGCCAAATCAACAGCCGATCCCACAGTTGAAGTAGTACCTGATCCTCCTTGTGAAGGACCTGGAGGTAAATCAGAGTCCCCTAGTTTAAATTTAATTTTTTGAATAGGCATTTGCATAGCCTCCGAAGCAAGTATGGTCATAGCTGTTGTCGTACCTGGACCCATATCACTTACGCCACATTCTAATAATAATTTACCATCATTACTTAAAACTATTCTTACTGACGCGGAACCCTTGCCTGCACCAAAAATACCCACGGCCATACCATAACCAATTAACCACCCATTTTCCTTTAAAGAACCAGGAACCGTAGGACGATTTTTCCAACCTATTTTATTTATTCCGTAAGCGTAACAATCTTTTAAATTAATATCAGAGAATGGTAATTTATTTTCAGGATTAATAGTTGTGTAATTTTTTAATCTTAATTCAATCGGATCCATCTTTAATTTGTAAGAAAGCTCATCAATCGCACTCTCTAATGCAAAACAACCGCTTGCTTCTCCAGGACCACGCATCCATACAGGCGTACTCAAATCAAGTGGAAGTAGGTTATATTTAGTATCTACATTTTCACAAGCGTATAAAAATTTTGAAGCATCCACAATCCCTTCTCTGAAGTCCTCATACCTTGATGTATTCGTAATGGCTTCATGGCTAATCCCCACAAAATTTCCAGCAGCGTCTGCTCCAATTCCCAATTTTTGCCATGATTGTGGTCGGTAACCAACCAATGAAAACATTTGCGGACGCGTGAGTACTAACTTCACTGGACGATTTAGTTTTTTTGCAGCGATACAAGCAGCTGGCACATTGGCCCAACTTCTTAAACCACTTCCAAAAGCACCACCCACATTTTCAGCAATCACTCTTACATTTTTATCTGGAATACCAAAAGTTCTGGACACTGTAAATTGGGTACTTTTCGGACCCTGTGTTTTATCATATAAAGTAACCTTATCCTCTCCTTCCCAATGCGCAATAGTCGCAAACAATTCCATTGCATTGTGCACCTCAATAGGAATATTAAATTCAGATTCAACAAAAGCAAATGCTTCCTTAAACTTTTTTTCTGTTCCGCGTTTATAATTACTGTTTGTTTTTAAATTTTTCGCGTCCAATCTTGCTTTATCAAAATTAGTTTCAAAACTTTCAGTTGCATACTCCGCTTTAACGAAACGTACAGCGGCATTTGCACTTTCAAAACTATCCGCAACAACCAGTGCAATGGGTTGACCAAAAAAACGCACTTTATTATCGTGTAATACTTTATGACCGCGCCACTCAATTGCATTTTTAGGGCGTTCAGCAGCATTGGAAATATAACCAGGCACGCTAGGACAATTGGCATAATAAATTACATCTAAAACACCAGGCATCGCTAATGCGTTGGAGGTATCTATATTTTTAATACTGCCCTTTGCAATAGTGCTTGTAACAAAAACAGCATATGCCATATTGGGTAAACTATGCTCCGCTGCATATTTTGCTTTACCATTTACTTTTTCAGCACCATCCACGCGCTCATCTTCCCAAAATATTGTATTATTATTTGATTTCATTTTCTTGAATTGATAAGATTAAATTTTAACGCCAGTTTTAGCTACTTCAGCAATCGCATCCACAATGTTTTGATAAGCACCGCATCTGCAAATATTGGTATCCATATACGCTTGAATACTTGCTCTTGATTTAGCATTACCTTCTCTTACACAAGTAACAGCCGACATTATTTGACCTGAAGTGCAATAGCCGCATTGAAAAGCGTCATGTTTTATAAACGCGGCTTGCATTGGGTGTAACTTTTCACCTTCACTCAATCCTTCGATGGTGGTGATTTTATTATTTTGATGGGTTAATGCTAATTGCATACATGATTTTGTACGCTTACCATTGATATGAATCGTACAAGCACCACACTGTCCCATTTCACATCCTTTTTTTGTACCTGTAAACGCTAACTCCTCTCTTAATAAATTGAGCAAAGTTGTTCTAGCATCAATTTCAAGGTTTAGTTTTTTACCATTTATAGTGATGGTTAATTTTTCTTTGGGTATGGGCAATGGAACAATCGTATCCACAGCAAAGGCTTTAACAAAAACACTCGGCGTTAAATACAATGCGACCAAGGAGGTCGATTTTTTTAAAAAACTACGACGGCCATCCTGTTGAAAACAAGGTTTCATAAAAAAAGATTTGATGTAATTTACAATTGAAAAATTAAACAATCTTCACATTACGGGAAAAACTTTCCTCCAAGGAGATCAAAGTTTCCGTCCGCTCAATCCCTTTAATATTTTGAAGTTCATCGTGAAGAACAAAACGAAGTTGTTGCATATCCTTGCATACAATTTCAACAAACATGCTATAATTACCGGTGGTATAATTTACCCGAACCACCTGTGGGATATTTTTCAAAGCTTGTGCAACATTATCATACATGGAGCTTTTTTCAAGGTAGATCCCAATAAAGGCGATAATGTCGTAACCCAACACTTTTAAGTCCACTGCCAAGCGTTTACCCTTTACAATACCCAACTCCTCTAATTTCTTGATACGCACATGAATGGTGCCCCCTGAAACAAAAAACTGTTTGCCTAAGTCCGCATAGGAAACTTCGGCATCCTCCATCATTGCTTGAATTATTTGCAAATCCAGCTTATCCAAGCTTTTGTCAATGTTCAATTTTGGGGTATTTTTTGGCTCCATTTTTAACTATTTTTAAATATAATAGCAATTTATTAAATATTTTCTATATTTTAAAATAAATAATTAAAATATTTGCAATATATAGGTCAATACTTTAGTTTTGATTTATCAAATGAGGGAAATAAGTAGAAAAACTCAAATGAATAGTTCTTAAATACTGTGGGGTGACGAAATATTAGGCAAACGTACCTTCTTGTCTCGAAGGTGTGGATTACGGGATAAACGTAACATAGAGCCGTCTAGCAATAGGCGACCAGGGTCGACCACTGAACTTTGTGTTATAGCTAACTGCCACTTGGAGGTTCGATCCCTCCCCCTACAGCAACTTAAAAGCCGTCCTGATTTACTCGGGACGGCTTTTTTATTTAATTAGTGCTGTGCGAAAAAAGTTCAATTTATAAATGGTAATTCTAGTTCACCATTACCTCATCTATAAATAACCAAGCAGGTGAGCCTGCGCCAGCATTGCCAGCAGGTATTTTATCCAAGGGAAGTGCAATAATTTTTAAGTATTTCGCTTGCGCTACTGGTGTGGCTATATTCAAGGTAAACTTGCCATCTTTGGCTTTTTCAAAATTAGCTTGTTTAGCAACTAATGTAAAATTAACGCCATCCATAGAGCTTAATATTTCAACAGTTTTTGGTAAATACACCCAACTTCCTTTTGACTGGAAAAAATGTAATGCTACATTTTGCAATGATTCAGTTTTATTAAACTGCATGATTGTTTCAAAAGGTTTACCATTAAAGCCCAACCATTCGCCATCATTAAAACGATTGGTGCTGCCAATAATACCATTGCACCAACCTTGAGCACCGGATTGATTATACGCAGGATCAGGAGTAGTTGTATTTATGATAGTTGCAGTTGTTGCTTTATTCATAGTGAACTCGGCATGCACTTCGTTCACAACCGTATTCTCAAACAAAGCCCCTATTGAAATATTAGCGGAAGTTGACACGGTTAATGGAGCTATTAATTTAGGGCTTTGGATTGTCAATGGCTTCCCCGACATTTCATAAATAAGTTCAGCAGGACTAGCTACACCACTTGCTTGCAATGTAAAGCCAGTTTTTTGCTCATTTAATTTACTCTTAATTTTGATATCAAATAATTGTGTGGAATAATGAATATCATTTGCCATTAATTGACTTAAATAAGGAACTAACCTTTTTACAAAATGATCAAACCCTGGTTTTTGTTTTGTCCAAGCAACTTCAGCAAATGCAATAGAGCGAGGAAATAACATATACTCCGCTAATTTAACATTAGTAACATATTCGGTCCATAAGTTAGCTTGAATTCCTTTAATATAAGTTGCATCTAATTCATTTAAATCTTTCGGCATTGGATTATAATTATATACTTTAGATAGCGGTAAAAATCCACCCCAAGCGATAGAATCTTTAGGATTAGTAGATTGATAAAAATTAAAATAACAATAATCAATTGGTGTCATGATTACATCATGATGTTGCTTTGCTGCTTCAATACCACCAGCTTCCCCTCTCCAACTCATTACTTTTGCATTCGGCGCTAAGCCACCTTCTAAAATTTCATCCCAACCAATAATCTGCCTGCCTTTTGAATTTATATACTTTTCAATTCGTTGAATAAAATAACTCTGTAAAGCATGTTCGTCCTTGATCCCTTTTTCTTTCATTAATTGCTGACAAAAAGCTGAACGTTTCCATGCTTCCTTTGGACATTCATCTCCACCAATATGTATCACTGGTGAAGGAAAGATGGCCATAACTTCATCTAAAACATCCTGTAAAAAATTAAAGGTATATTCTGTAGGCGAGAACACATCCTCAAAAACACCCCATGTTTCCTGTACCTTTTTTTCACTTTCAAAGGTGCTTAAAGCAGGATATGCTGCAATAGCTGCACTCGCATGGCCTGGCATTTCAATTTCAGGGACAATATTGATAAACTTAGTGGCGGCATAACTAACTAAGTCCTTTAATTCTGCTTGTGTATAAAACCCACCATAACGTTGATTGGTGTTGCCTTCTCCAGGAAACTTACCAATAATGGTTCCATTCCGATAGCCACCAACCTCTGTCAGCTTTGGATACTTTTTAATTTCAATCCTCCAACCTTGATCATCGGTTAAATGCATATGCAAATTATTCATCTTTTGCATTGCCATGATATCAACAAGTTTTTTAACAAAGTCGATTGGAAAAAAATGTCTTGATACATCCAGCATCAAACCTCTATAAGACAAAGCAGGTGCGTCTTGAATATAAACTGCAGGAATATTTTTTGACTTTTTAAATTGTTCCGTTAATTGTAAAAATGTTTGAACACCATAAAAAATGCCTATTGGGCTATTCCCTTTTAAAACTATTTTATTTGGTGCAACCTGAAGGGTATATCCTTCATTATTGGTGATCGCTGGGTCAATGGAAATTTCGAAGCTAGCATTTACCTTCTTAGCATTCAATTGCGTAAAGCTTTTTAGATGTTCTTTTAAGATACCAATCGTTGGTGTAACCATTGGATCCTTAATTGTATTAACTATTTGAATAGTTGTATTTAAATCAAAATAGCCTTTGCCTATTTCAAGTTTATTCGGGTAAGGTAAAATATTAAAAACTTGCGCATTTAATACGAGACCATTTATAAGTATTGCTAAACAAAA
>JBIIRW010000122.1:0-2884 GCA_044341385.1 Sediminibacterium sp.
CCCCTTAATGAAATAGCTGAATTAAAGAAACTGTATAACGCAAAGAAAATTGGAATTTGTAACAAAGCTGGAATACAACCCCCTAAAGGGTTTACGCCTGCTTCTCTAAACAACTTCATCTGCTCCATCGCGAAACCTTGTTGGTCATCACCCAATTTTTTCTTGATCTCATCAAGTTCAGGCTTTAATACTTTCATTTTAGCACTACTCAAAAAACTTGAATACGTCAAAGGAGAAGTTACTAATCTAATGAAAATGGTAAGTAAAAAAATAACCCAACCAAAGTTTTTAACAAAGCCTGCGAAAAAGTCGAATACAGGCATTAAAATATATTTATTAATAGGGCGAACAAAGGAATATAGGTCTCTTCCTAAGTTTACTATTTTCTCCATTTCAGGCGCTTGTGATTTTAATATTTGAAAATCATTAGGCCCATAATACAATGAAAAATCAATGTTCGCGTTATCACCGGTCAACTTTGTTTGCAATTGCGATTGCATGGTAGCTAAGCCATTGCTGCTATCAATTTTACGTTGCCAATCTACCTTACCAGAAACAAAACCTTGTTTGTAAATAATGGAAGTAGCGAAAAATTGCTGTATCAATCCAATCCACTGAACTGGCTTTTCGAATGTATGGGTTGTATTACTTGAAATATAATCAAACTCATTTCCTTCAGAAAAACAAATATTTGACATTTGACGCTCATACACTGATGTACGTTCTTGTTGATAAGAATGAACATCCCACAAAAAATTAACTTGTTGGTTCGTAAACAATGTTGACGCACCCTGGAGTTGAATTGACCAATCTACATTGTACTTATTTGGCGACAATGTAAATAAGTGACGAATCACCTTGCCATTAGGTGTTGTCCATACATACTCCAATTTTTGTACACCCTCTTTTGTAGGTAATACATTCACCGTTGGAAATAATACTTTATTAACTTGCGCAGTTTTATTGTCCCCTATATTAACAGCATAGTTCAAGGAACTACTATCCCCTAATTGTACCAATTGCTTTTGATTATTGGTATACTTTTTTAAAGTAACGCCAACCACTTGCCCCCCTTTATTGCTGAATTTCACTTTCACTAAATCGTTTTCCAATTCAGTGAATTGCTCTTTAACAGAATCTGCTAGTATAGCAGCAGTTGCGCCACCAAGTTTTGCAGTATCTGAGATGATTGGATTTTTTGCCGCCGCCGCCTTAGCCGCTTCCGCTTTTAACATCATTACAGAATCATCAAAATGCTTTTTGTAAGCTGTCAATTCAGTTTGCTGCTTGTTGGTGTACCAGAAATAAGTAAAAAACAAACCTGCTAACAATATAAACCCAATGATCGTATTTTTATCTGTGTTCATTTGTGAAATTTTAACCGTATTTAACGAGGGCCAAAGGTATCGTTTTTTTACAAATTTCGGCTGTATTTGCCCCCCACCTGGTACAAGGCATTGGAAATTTGGCCTAAACTGCAATATTTGACGGCTTCCATTAATAGGGTGAAAATGTTTTCATTATTTATAGCTGCTTTTTGGAGCTTTTTCAGATGAATTTCGGCCACAGATTGGTTTCTTTTTTTAAAGGCGTCCACATGCAGTATTTGCCCATTTTGTTCAGCTGTGGAGGACCTAAAAATGGCTTGCTGATCGGCATTGTGTTTTTGTTCCTGATTCACAAAAGCATTTACCCCAATAATTGGAATTTCACCCGCGTGTTTTTTTGTTTCATATAACAAACTCTCCTCTTGAATTTTTGTACGCTGATACATTCTTTCCATAGCACCCAAAACACCACCCCTATTATTTATTCTTTCAAACTCACGCATGACTGCCTCCTCCACCAAATCCGTTAATTCTGTAATTAAAAAACTTCCTTGTTGGAAATTTTCAACTTTAGTAGTGCCTAATTCTTTATTAATAATTAATTGAATCGCTAGTGCGCGCCTTACACTTTCTTCCGTAGGTGTGGTAATCGCTTCATCATAAGCATTGGTGTGTAAGCTATTGCACTGATCGTATATCGCATACAAGGCTTGCAGCGTGGTTCTGATATCATTAAAGTCAATTTCCTGCGCATGCAAACTTCGACCACTGGTTTGTATATGGTATTTTAATTTTTGTGAACGCTCATTGGCATGATACTTATGCTTCATAGCGTTGGCCCAAATTCGTCGCGCCACTCTTCCAATAACCGCATATTCTGGATCCATTCCATTGCTAAAGAAAAAACTTAGGTTGGGAATAAAATCATCAATAGCAATACCCCGATTCATGAAATATTCAACATAGGTAAACCCATTGGCCAAAGTAAATGCAAGCTGTGTAATTGGATTGGCACCTGCTTCAGCAATATGATATCCAGAAATTGAAATACTATAAAAATGTTTGATTTTATTTTCGGCAAAATAAGCTTGTACATCCCCCATTAATCTTAAGGCAAAATCGGTAGAAAAAATACAAGTATTCTGTGCTTGATCTTCTTTTAAAATATCTGCTTGTAAAGTGCCTCTAATATTGTTGAGCACTTCCTTTTTAATAATTTCGTAAACAGCAGGCGCTAATACTTGATCACCAGATACACCCAATAACTTTAAGCCTAACCCATTATGCCAGTCATTAAAATTTAATGATTTGTTTACATTAGAATAGGCAGGCAGCGCTCCCCCTTTAAAAAGTTGTTTTATTTTTTTATTGACCGTTGGCCATAACTTATTTGCCGTAATATACTTTTCACAGGCTTGGTCAATTGCGGTGTTAAAAAATTGTGCCATAAGTATGGGTGCAGGCCCATTGATGGTCATACTCACCGATGTACTAGCACTATTTAAATCAATGCCACTATATAATTTTTTTGCATCATCAATGGTGGCCACACTCAC
>JBIIRW010000064.1:0-9753 GCA_044341385.1 Sediminibacterium sp.
GTTTTTCCTGCATTTTCTGAAACGTACATTCCTCCAGCTTCTTTTGTAAAATCACTTTCAATTAGTGCGTATACTTTTTCTGAATTTGCACGACTTACTGTGATTGCCATTTTACCCATTTCTTTTGGCAAACCATCTTGCATTTTATTCCAAGTAGTACCACCATCAGTTGATTTATATAAACCACTACCAGGGCCCCCACTTGTTACTTTCCAGGGCGTGCGACCATGCTCCCACATAGCAGCATATAAAATGGATGGGTTATTCATATCCATAGATAATTCAGCACAACCCGTTTTATCATCAATAAATAAAACTTTATTCCAAGTAGCACCACCATCAATTGATTTGTAAATACCACGATCATTTGAATTACTAAACAATGATCCTTGCGCTGCAACAAAAACAATATTTGGATTTTTAGGATCAACCACTACACGTGCAATATGATGTGTTGCATCCAATCCAATTTTTTTCCAAGTTTTTCCTGCATCCGTACTTTTATACATTCCATCTCCATGGTGTGTCATCACTCCTCTTACTGCGTGCTCTCCCATACCCACATATACTACATTTGGATCGCTTTCCGCAACTGCAATACCACCTACCGTTGCGGTTTTAAAAAAGCCATCGGAAATATTATTCCAACTAAGTCCCATATCCTCCGTTTTCCATAATCCACCACCAGTAGTTCCCATATAATATACCATGGGATTAGTAGCAACACCTACTGCAGTGTTGGATCTGCCGCCCCTAAAAGGTCCGATGCTTCTCCATTTAACCTGCTTGAATGTTTTATTCAATTCAGTCGTATCTGAATTACTTTGTGCATTCGTAAAAGTGGTGAATAATAATAAAAAGAAACTTTGGATGAATAACTTAATCATAGTAGGAATTTTTAGAAAATGTTGATAATAAAACTGAATAGTAATATTACGAATTTTACTGTCTGAAATATAAAAAAGGGCACTATTTTTTAAAATAGCGCCCTTTTAAAAGGACTTGTTTTTTGTAACGCTGTAGCAAGGATACCCTCGTTTATATTTAGGCAAATACCCTTAAAACAGTCCCTGTTAAACTAGTTTGGTATTTTTTTAAAGCAGTAGTTGCAGGACCGGTTGTAACTGCCCCTGTAGTAGCAAATACAGAACCATGCGCAGCACAATAAAAACGATTATTGTTTGCTTGATAGGTGATGCTTGCTTGCTGATGGGTGCAAATTGAACTCACGGCAATTATTTCACTTGCGGTTGTTTTAACAATGATAATATTTGTAGCAGGGTCAACGTAAAATCCGCCAATATTTTTTAAAGCATCAAAAGGCGATTTGCTAATATCAATACTAAAATCAACAGTGCTTGTATTATTACCACCACCACCTGTACCTGTACCTCCACCAGTATTAGTGCTTGTTCCATCTGACTTGGAGCAGCTTTGCATACAGCCAAAAATTAATATTGCAGCACCGCTTAAACCGACTTGTTCAATAAAATCTTTTCTTTCCATAATTTATATTTTGAATGGTTATTCCCGTAAAATTATTCTATCAATTAAATTTATGTAATTATTTAATCAGAAAAATATTTTGTGGAAGCATATTAATATTTAGTAGGCACGAAATCAAACGGCAGTAAATAACCAATTTTTTCAGACCATCCCCAATAACCGGATAGCAGTAAACTAGTGGGCTCGTAATAAGTACCGTTCGAATATACAAATAGTGGCTTTTTGTTTATCAGGGTAATTTCTGACACAATACCTTGACTATTAGCGTTGTAAGACCTGCTATAATAGGGAGGTGGAACCTTTTTGGTATAGGTTACTTGTAAAAAATTTTTAAAAAATAAAGCAGCGGTATTTTCATTTTCGCCATAGGCAACGCTATCCGCGTTTAACAAACCACTGGTGAATTCAAAGCTTACTTTATGTGAGTTATCGTATTTGGTGTTACCATCAATAATTATGGGCTTACCACCAATATTAATAGTTTTAACCATCTGCCTAATTTCAAAATTATTTTCACGCAGCTTATTGGTATAAAGGCTTCTCATAAAATGCATAACAGACCCTTCATAAATCTCCATTCTTTTTTTCAAAACTTTTTTAGATGTGCTATTTTGTAAATCCTCAAATAAGGGGTATCCTTGAAAAAATATGAGCCCATTAATAAAGTCATATCTAAATTCACTTAAATCATAGTGTAATACATAGCCTAGTTTTTTATTTTCAACTAAGATGGTTTCGTTGGCAAAAGCAATCAATACGCTGTCTAATTTTTTAAACTGAAAATGAATTACTTCTGGATTTAAAATTTTACAATCTGCACTCAAAGGGTAGCTTCCAATAAATTGGTTTAAAAAATGTTTGCCCCAAACCTTCCAGCCGTCTTTAATGTAGGTTCTTAATACAACTTCTGGTAAATCATTTGACTTTGAAGATAAAGCAACATTTAAAAATCCCGTCTGTTGGCTTGTATTTACTGGCACCATTTTTATGGTATAGCCCATGATAGAAAATACTAATTCAAATTGACCCTGTGATCTTGTGGTAAGTGTAAAATTACCCGCTGCATCGCTCCTGGTTCCATTGGAGGAGTTACTTATATATACACTCACATTATCAATAGGCGCATTGGTTTCCTTGTCCACCACTTTCCCTTTAATGGTAGTTTGTGCATATAATGGGTATGCACCTATCAATAAAATATATAAAATAAAATACCTCAATATTTATTTATTGTATAGCCTATTTATTAAACAAAATAATTCACCCTATTTCAAATCAAAATTAAATTTAATTTTTGTCAGCTTCCTTTGCATCCGAAATATGATACTCCTTTTTTATATCTAGCAATAATTTTGTTGCAGCAGCTTTTTGTTTTTCAACAATTACTAATTGTACTTTTTCAGTGGCGTTTCTAATATGTGAAAGCCGATTGGCAAATTCTGCTAAAACGGTTTTATCGTTGGTCATTAATTTTACCCCGTCATCAATCGTTGTACCAATAGCCATTGCCGCAATATTATTATAATACTTTTGATTAAAAATACTGTAGGATTGTTCTCGGGCGCGAATTTTTAATTCTTCGTATACTTCCCCATAAGCTTTTCCGTATTCCGCCAAATGCCAATATTCAGCAATTTGATCCGTGATATTTTGCTTACGAATTAAACGCATTCCACCCGCATTTTTAAGTTGGGAAGATGTTCGCTCTGATAAATAAACCAAATTCCCACCTAAATAGCTAAGATTTACAATGTATAATTTTTTTAAGATACTATCGTTCCATTGGTCCTGATAAAAAATAGTTAATGCGGTATCAATTTTGTTGACCAATCTTTTATTTCCCTTAGTTACGTTATTAAATTCAATCGTGTCATTTTTTAAATCCTCCACCAGGCTCTCCATATATTGTGTTTCCCTGTGCCTTTCTACATAATGCTCTCTTTGGTTTTCTGCAAAAAATCCAAGGCTGACCGCTAAAAAAAGCATGAAAAATTCTAAAAAATGTTCTTTCCATTTTTTTGGGCCATGATGCGAATGTGGATGATGTACTTCCATTTTTATTTTTTTTAAAATTACTCGTTTTTCACGCAATATTTACATAGTATTCTTTAAAATTTGATTAATTTTCAATTCCCAAATAATCAATTCTAATTATATGCGTAAAGTATTTTTTATCGGATGTTTAAGTATGGTTTCTTTTATTGGTTTAGCGCAAAAAAAGCCAACTAAAGTGGTAAAAAAAATTGCTACTAAAACCACTGCTAAGGCTATCGAACCAATTGCTCCAATCCAACCCCCCTTAAAACTATGGTATGATGCACCTGCGCAATATTTTGAAGAATCATTGGTATTAGGAAATGGGCAGCAAGGGGCAACCGTATTCGGGGGTATTTCGACGGATAAAATTTATTTAAATGACTTAACACTTTGGTCCGGGGAGCCAGTGAATGCAAATATGAGTCCCAACGCCTATAAAAATTTACCAGCAGTGCGTGAAGCGCTTGCCGAAAAAAATTATAAAAAAGCCCAATCACTTGTAAAAAAACTACAGGGTAAATTCTCTGAGTCCTATGCACCTTTAGGTACTTTATTATTGGAATTTAATGATGATCCTTTTATCAGTGATTACTATCGAGAGCTAGATATTGATCAGGCAATTGCCAAAGTAAAAACTGAGTCCAATACCAATAGCATTGAAAGAGAATATTTGGTTTCAAATCCTGATAAGATTTTTGTAATTCGTCTAAAAAGTAAAAAACCAGGTGCACTTGGATTTACCGTTCGTTTTGAATCTTTATTATTACATACGACTACTGCTTCTAGTAATTTCCTGCAAGCCAATGGGGTTGCGCCTGTGAAAGCCGAACCGAACTATGTAGAAAAAAAGCGCAATGCAATCATATTCGATAAAAAAAGAGGTACGCGCTTTACTGCCAATATTCAAATAAAAACGAATTCAGGAAAAATCACCAATACGGATTCAAGTTTAAGTTTAGCAAATGCAACCGAGGCGACCATTTATATTTCAATGGCGACTAGTTTTAATGGATATGACAAAGATCCAGCCAAGCAAGGATTAAATCAAACTGCAATTGCGCAAACACAATTAACGAAAGCAATGGGTTTGGGATGGGATGAAATTAAAAAAAGACATGTAAAAGATTATCAAACTTATTATAATCGTGTTGCTTTAAAATTAGAAGGGGATACCGCGCCCAATTTGCCGACGAATGAGCGTTTAAAAAGATATGCAAAAGGCGAATCAGATCCTTATTTAGAAACCTTATATTTTCAATTTGGCCGCTATTTATTAATTAGTAGCTCCCGTACGCCTGGAGTACCCGCTAACTTGCAAGGAATTTGGAATCATTACTTACAACCACCATGGTCTAGTAATTATACCATGAACATAAATGCAGAAGAAAATTATTGGTTAGCTGAAAACACCAATTTGACCGAAATGCACCAACCCTTTTTGCAGTTCTTAAATAATTTATCAACGACTGGAAAAATTACTGCTAAAACATTTTACAATATGCCAGGCTGGGTGTCACATCACAACTCTGATATATGGGCAATGTCAAATCCTGTCGGAAATTTTGGCGAAGGGGATCCAAGTTGGGCAAACTGGCCCATGGGCGGCACTTGGGCTTCGGCACATCTATGGGAACACTATTTATTTACACAGGATGCACAGTTTTTAAAACTAAAGGCATATCCTATTATGCGCGGTGCTGCTGAGTTTTGTTTGGCTTGGTTAATCAAGGATTCTGCTGGCAAATTAATTACCTCACCTTCCACTTCACCTGAAAATGGTTTTATCACGTTTACTGGCGTTAAGGGAAACACGTTATTTGGTGGCACAGCCGATTTATCGATGATTAGAGAATTATTTTTAGATGTGATTGCTGCACAAAAAATATTAAAAAATGATTCTGCTTTTGCAACAAGTATTACTACCGCTTTAAATAATTTACATCCTTACCAAGTGGGTAAAGCTGGTAATTTACAAGAATGGTATTATGATTGGGCGGATTCTGAACCGAAGCATCGTCATCAAAGTCACTTGTATGGTTTATATCCAGGAACCCATGTCACCCTTGAAAAAACACCATTAATTGCGAATGCTGCTAAAAAAACATTGGAAATCAAAGGAGATGAAACTACAGGCTGGTCCAAAGGATGGCGTATTAATTTATGGGCAAGATTAAAAGATGGAGAACATGCGTATAAAATGTATCGTGAATTATTAAAGTTTGTACCTCCAGATGAAACCAAGGAAAATTATACAAAAATGGGTGGCACTTATCCTAACTTATTAGATGCACATCCGCCCTTTCAAATTGATGGAAATTTTGGTGGTGCCGCAGCGGTTGCTGAAATGTTAGTGCAATCCAATGCGGAGTATATTGAGTTACTTCCCGCCATACCTAAATCTTGGCAATCAGGTACAGTAAAGGGTTTGAAGGCAAGGGGGAATTATGAAATTGATATGACTTGGCGTAAAGGACAAGTAACGAATTTGAAAATAAAATCAAGCTCCAATGCAACTGCCACTGTTTTAATGAATGGCAAAATGGAAACGGTTAAAACAGTTAAGTAATTAAAGTATTTGTCACCGTAAACATAATGAACATAAAAATATTTATAAAAAATCGCTTATTCGTTTGTCTGTTATTGCAAATTTCATTGAGCTCGTTTGCACAGAATAAACCTTTTGAAGGAGAGATAAAAGCATTTGCTAAATCGGATAGTATCGTTGCACCATTACAAGGTAAAATTGTTTTTGCAGGTAGTTCGTCATTCACAAAATGGAAAGATATCAATCAGTATTTTCCTGGATATCCAATTATCAATCGAGGCTTCGGCGGATCTAATTTATTAGATGTCATTTTGTATGTAAATGAAACAATTACAAAATATAAACCAAAACAAGTTGTTATTTATTGTGGTGAAAATGATTTAGCAAGTAGCGATACTGTTTCACCAGAAATTGTATTGGATCGCTTTTCAATATTATTTAATTTAATCCGTAAACAACTAGGTAATAAATCAAATATCACATTTGTATCCATCAAGCCAAGTATTTCCAGATGGCGCTTAGAAGCTAAAATAGTAGCAGCAAATGCGCTTATTGCCAACTTTATTGCAAAACAAACAAACGCTAATTATATCAATATTCATAATGCCATGTTGCAAGTGGATGGCAGTGTAATGAAGGATATTTTTATCGCTGACAACTTGCACATGAATGCAAAGGGCTATGCTATTTGGCAAAAAATCATAGTCCCATCACTTTTGGTTAAATAACTAGCATTGATTTCCGTATATTTATAGTATTAATATTAATGCTATGAAAAAATTTATCGTTTTAAGTCTGGTCTTGTTATCTATATCAGCACAATCTCAAAAACAATATACACTTACAGGGGATGTTAGTAAAGTAAAGGAAACCGTTTCCAAAGTATACTTATCCTATTATTCTAATGGCATATCCACCCAAGATAGTGCAGTAGTTACAGATGGTAAATTTGTATTTAAGGGAACTGTTACCGAACCTATCTTAGGAAATTTACGTGCAGCGTATAAAGTAGATACTTCTGTTAAAACAAAACGCATGGTGTCTTATAAAAAAGATGTCACGCCTATTTATCTTGAAAATTCGGCAATTCAATTATCAAGTATTGATTCATTTGCAAATGCTACCATCAAAGGATCAAAATCACATTTGGAATATAATAAGTTAAAAGCCTTTACTAAGCCTGTGTCAGATAAGATGGAAGCATTAAGCGCCACTTATAATGAATTATATAAGAAGAAGGATGAAGCAGGTATGAAAAAATTAGACGCAGAATATGAAAAGGTAGATGCGGAGATGAAAGCGAAACAAAAAGAATATGTTTTAACAAATTTAAATTCACCAATAGTTATGTATGCCTTTGGTAATTATGCTGGCTATAGTATTAATGCGGATGAAGTTGAACCACTATTTTTAAAAATTCCAATAGCGGTTCGCAATTCAACGAAAGGAAAGGAAATGGCGGGCAAAATAGAAATTGCTAAAAAAACGGGTATTGGAAAACCAGCTATTCAATTTACACAAAATGATACCGCAGGTATTCCAGTATCACTTGCATCCTTTAAAGGGAAATATGTTTTGGTTGATTTTTGGGCAAGCTGGTGTGGTCCTTGCAGACAAGAAAATCCAAATGTAGTTGCAGCATTTAATAAATACAGCCCTAAGGGATTTACGGTATTAGGTGTTTCATTAGACCAACCTACTGGTAAGGAAAGATGGATGGAAGCAATACATAAAGACAATTTAACTTGGACGCAAGTATCTGATTTAAAATATTGGAAGAATGAAGTGGCAGTAATGTATGGCGTGAATGCAATACCACAAAATTATTTAATTGATGACCAAGGTATTATTATTGGTAAGGATTTAAGAGGAGATGCATTAAATACAAAATTGGCTGAATTGTTTAAATAAAAATAGCATAAGAAATTCTCATGCTATCTTAAATATAGTTGCTAATTAATCGGAGTCGTTAACACAGTTTTCAAATCAATGAATGTGTTAACGACTCCGTTCTTTTTAATTTAACCAGTCGTATTTTTTTGCATTCAAAGCATCTGGTGTCCAGCTTTCAAAAAATTCAAATATTTTTTCTTTGCTGTAGTTCTTATCTTTTTCCAAATAGCCACTGTTTTGCGTATGCAGTCGTTTTCCTTTTGCATCTAATATTACAAATACAGGAAAACCAAATCGAGCAGGGTACTCATATTTTTCCTGAATGCTTTTGTTTTTATTTTCTTTTGAATAGTTTACATGCACTACTACATAACTGGCTTTAACAATGGAGTCAATTTTTTTATCACTAGTAGTAAACGCATTAAATCGTGCGCACCAAATACACCAATTGCCCCCCATTTGTAAAAAAATATGTTTGCCCTCCTTTGCCGCTATTTTTTGAGCCGCTTTAATCGCAGAATCCACATTCTCATAGGGGTTATATAAGTTAAATGTTTTCATATCTGGTTCTATATACTTTGTTTCAATTGGCTTTGCGGGTCCTAACTTAATTAGTGGCATAGTTTGTTGTGCGTTAGTTTGTATTATGCCTAGCACAAACAGGATCAAGAAAAGTTTTTTCATAAGTTGATGTAATTAAGTGTGTATATATTATTTTGTAAAAGAGTTTACCATTTGTTTTGAATAGCTTCGATACTTGTGTTTTTATACAATGTATTAAATTCAGCTATAGCTGTATTAATGCCTTGTACTTTTTCCTTTTCATTCTTCCATTGTAGTTGTAAATCAGCTAATTTATTTTTTACCCCTTGTGTTACCTTAGGATCTGTTACATCTATTAAACCTTTTAAATGAAAAAAGTCAACATTTAATTTACTAGGCCAATTAATTACGTCCTGCCCGTTTTGAGTTCGACTTTCAATAATAGCAGTTTCCCAAGTATCAATTCTTTTGATTAAACTATCGGCCGCACTTGTAATAACTTTTGCTGATTCAACTTTACCTAATGTTTCACTATAGTATTGCAGTTGCTTTTTAATTCCTCGAAGATTGTTCACTGTAGTGTGTATGTTGCTGATTGTGGCAGTAATGCTTTCCAGTAACATTTGCTGCTCTTGCCAATCAAGATCAGTGACTTTAATATTTGGATTAGGTAAAACAGTGATACTTGTTTCAACTATTTCCTTTTTATATTTTAATTGTGCTTTATATTTTCCGGGAGGTACTGCGTATCCACTATAACTTCCTAATACAAATGCACCATTCACATCAGGAGATAAATCATCTGTTCTAAAATCCCATAAAAATCTATTGTGTCCCTCATTATCACTAAGCTTGGTCTTTGCAGAAGGGCCACCTGGATATTTTTTAAAATTATCATCTTCAACATTTGTATATGTACGTATCAATTTTCCTTGATCTGAAACAATGGAAAGCGTTACGGTATCTTTTTCACCCAACTTAGGTAAAAAATAATCTAGAATAACACCCTCGGGTGCATTTTGCCCCATGTTTACGTTTTTTTCAGGTAGTCCGTTTCCTGCGCCATATTTATATGCATTTTTAGGTGTAATAATCGTAGGTGCTGATATGCTGTTAAAATTGGCGTTTTGTTGAATAGTGCTAATATCATCTAAAATCCAAAACGCACGTCCAGCTGTAGCCGCAACTAAATCATTATCGCGTATCATCAAATCGGTAACAGGGACAAT
>JBIIRW010000011.1:0-32138 GCA_044341385.1 Sediminibacterium sp.
TTTTTAATTGGCGAATGGCCTTATTACATAATCGTTTTAGAAGCGGTTGCCCTTTTACACTTTTGGGTGTTTTATCTTCCTTATGCAAAAAAGAACAAACAGTTAGCTGTTAAGCAATCCTTATAATTCTTCTATTCTTTTTGCTTTATCATCGATCACCAAATCAAAATTAGGTTTGGTGGGCCCACCATTGGGACAATAGCCTGTAATTAGTTCATTAAATTGACAACCCCACTCATTGAGTTGCGCAAGTGTTAGTGCACGTAAATCTCGCTTTGAACTTTCACCCCTTCCAGTCCAATAAGTAATATGCCAGCCCTGCGCAAACAGTTGATTAATTTTTGCAATATTTTCAAAATTAGGCTCCGCTAATTCATATACACGTTTATCATTATAAAAGCATATCGTTTCATCAATATCAACCAAGGCTTTTTTAGAGCCGAACCTTTTAGACTCAATCATTGTTAATAGTTTAATTCATATAATAAGTTGCACAAATTTAGATAGTTTTTATAAATTACACCATTCAAGTTAAATTAAAGGAATTCCTGTTCAAATCGAAAAAATAATTATTCATAATTCATATACTATACCTATGAAACTCATCTTACTTACCTTGTCTTTATTGTTTTTGCAATCAACCCATGCGCAAAAAAGTACCGATCCAATTTTAAGAATAGATCAAATAACCATTGCAAGAGATAGTTTTGGGGTACCACATATATTTGCACCCACTGACCCAGAAGTGGCTTATGGCTTAGCTTGGGCACACGCGGAAGATGATTTTAACACCATTCAAACATTGATTTTAACGGGTAAAGGAAAATTAGCCACCTACCTTGGGAAAAAAGGCGCTTCCGTTGATTATGTAGTGGGATTGCTAAATACAAAAGCAACCGTTAAGGCCCAAATAGGTCAAATGGATCCTGCATTCCTCGATTTAATCAAAGGCTATTTGGCAGGATTACATGCATATGCAAAAGCGCATCCTTCAGCATTACTCAACAAACATGTTTTTCCCGTTACCGTGGAGGATTATTTATCTGCAGGTGTTTTTTCAGTAGCCGTATTTTGTGGTGTTGATAAAGCCTTACCAAAAATTTTAAATGGTTCTGTTCCAGCACTTCCCATATTTACAGGGGAAGGCAGTAATGCATTTGCAGTTAATGCAAGTAAATCTGCTTCTGGTGAAAACATGTTGGTGATCAATGCACACCAACCCATTGAAGGCGCGACCGCTTTTTATGAAGCACATTTACAAAGTGAAACAGGTTGGAATATTTTAGGTGGTTTATTCCCAGGAGCCCCATTAATTTTTCATGGTGCTACCCCAAATATTGCTTGGGCGCACACCGTAAACATGCAAGATAAAATTGACATGTATCAATTGCAAACCGATAAGCAACATCCAGGAAAATATAAAGTGGATGGTAATTGGTTGAAATTAGAAAAGAGAAGAATAAAATTAAGTATCAAAGGAGTGCCAATTCCGATTTATAAAACAGCGTATACTTCCATATATGGCCCTACTGCAGCTACGCCATCTGGACAATATTTTTCAATGCGATTGCCTTCATTAATGGATGCGGGTGCCTTACAACAATGGTATGCTATGAATAAAGCGCAAAACTATACACAATTCAAAGCAGCTTTAAATCAGAATCATTTGGCCATGTTTAACATTGTGTATGCGGATAAAAATGATACTATATTTTACATTTCAAATAGTAAGATGCCTTATCGTAATCCCGATACAAGCTATCATTGGAATTCGACGGTTCCAGGGAATACCATGGCAACACTTTGGACTAAGTTTAAACCCCTATCTGAATTACCACAATATTTAAATCCTACAAGTGGTTATTTATTTAACACCAATCATTCGCCATTTTTAGCTACTGCCGAAAATGAAAACTTAAATCGCGCAAAGTTTGATGTGAATGATGGTTATGAACTTACCCATAATAACAGAAGCCGACGTGCCAAGGATTTGATTGATCAACTAGATAAAATTAGTTACGCCGATTTAAAGAGAATCAAATTTGATCGTCAATTGCCCAATCCAATTTTATACCCTTACGGATATACTTCGGATACTTTATTTATGGTAGACGAATCCAAATACCCACAACTTGCCCCATTGATTGTTAGTTTAAAAAAATGGGACCACAATGCAGTTGCTGAAAGTAATGGCGCTTTGATATATAATTTGGCTTACTATTCCATCCCTAAATTAATGGGTGGTCGTAAAAATAGTGAGGAAGCTAAAAGTGACAAGCTTAGTATGGACGAAGCCGTTGCTACATTTCAGTATGCTTATGATTATTTAATGAAAAATTTTAATCGATTAGATGTTACTTTAGGTGATATGCAAAAATTGGTGCGTGGTGATGAAGAATGGCCACAAGGAGGCATGCCCGATGTATTAGCAGCTGTGCAAGGTCAAGCTTATGGCACAGAAGGCAAACGTAAAATGGTAAGTGGGGATGCGTATATTGGATTTGTTAAGTTTCCTAAAAATGGTGGATTGCCTTTAATTGAAACTGTCAATACTTTTGGTGCTAGTTCAATTAAAGGAAATAAGCATTTCGCAGATCAACGCCCGTTATACCAAGCGCAACAATTGAAAAAAATGACCTTGGATAAAAATGAAGTATTGAAAAATGCCGAAAGCGTTTATCACCCACAATAAATTTTATAAACGAGCGGTTACGATACTTTTATCCAATATTGCTTTGGTATCGTAAATCACCGAATTAGCAGATGATTTTAAACTTGTATAGTTTAATGACTTAAAAAAGTCATGTGCCACTGTTAATACAATAGCATCGTAAGTTTCAAGTGAAGTGACTAAATTAATTTGATGATTATCCAATACTTCCTGTGCATTTGCAAATGGATCAAATGCAAAAACTTCCACTCCGATTTTTTTTAGCGCAGTATAAATTTCAAAGGCTTGAGAATTTCGAATGTCGGGACAATTTTCTTTAAAAGTCACCCCTAATAATAAAACTTTAGCACCTTGTACGTTAAAATTATTTTTAATTAATAGTTTGATTACTTTTTCAGTAACAAACGCGCTCATCTGATCATTCACATGTCTGCCCGATAATATTACTTGTGGATGATAGCCCAAGCTAGTTGCTTTGTGTGCTAAATAATAAGGATCAACGCCAATACAATGCCCACCCACCAAGCCTGGCTTAAATGGTAAAAAATTCCATTTGGTCGCAGCCGCTGCAAGAACTTCATTCGTATCAATACCCATTTTATCAAAGATCAATGCCAATTCATTTACAAAAGAAATATTAATATCTCTCTGTGCATTTTCAATAGATTTTGACGCTTCTGCTATTTTAATACTTGACGCTTTATGGGTGCCTGCAGTAATAATACTAGCATATAAATTGTCAACCATATTTGCGACTTCAGGGGTTGAACCAGAAGTGACTTTTATAATTTTTGTAAGGGTGTGCACTTTATCACCTGGATTAATTCGCTCAGGTGAATAGCCACAATAAAAATCTTGGTTATATTTTAACCCGCTAAATTCTTCTAATATAGGAACGCAATCCTCTTCGGTACAGCCAGGATACACGGTGCTTTCATAAATTACGATATCCCCTTTTTTTAAAACTTCTCCAATCATTTTTGAAGCAGTCAATAATAAATGTAAGTCGGGTTGTTTGTCTGTTGTAACAGGTGTAGGAACAGTGACAATAAAAATAGAACAATCCTTAATCTGACTTAAGTCATGGGTAAAAATGAGTTTACTTGCATTTGCTATTTCTTGGGAGGTACATTGCAATGTAGTATCTAATCCATTTTTCAAATTGGTAATACGTTCTGCATTGATATCAAACCCAATTACCTGGTACTTTTCACCAAAAGCCACTGCCAAAGGCAAACCCACATAGCCCAAGCCAATGATCGCAATTTTAGCGTTAATAAGTGGTTTTGGACTATTCATATTAATTCAAAGTTAATGGACTGATTAGTGATGTCCATAATTTTTTTCGCCTGCAGGTATTGGAAAAGGCAGCCTATTTTGAGGTGGTGGCAACGGACAGGTCGCAAATTTGGTAAATGCACAAGGCGGATTAAAGGCTTGATTAAAATCAATAAAAGTATTTCCGTTGGCATCTGGCTGATCAATATAAATGAAACGACCTGCACCATAAGTGGTTACCCCGGAAGTTGCATCCGCAAAAGTGATAAAAAGTTGATTGCCCCCTTCGTCAATTACATCCAAACTATAGGGTTTGCTTTGGTAGGTAAATTGGAGCTTGCCTGCATTTTTAGAAGCCACTTGTTGGCCCAAAACATTTGATATCATTAAAAATGATGTAACCGGTGGCTGAAGCACTGCTTTTATTTTGAATTTTTCATTGATTGGAAAATGAGCTATCCCCTTAAATAATAAAAGATTGTCGGATTTTAAATTCCTAAATCTTACCCCAATTTTATCCTCTCGTTTTATGATGGTCCATGAATATGTAGCGCCAGACATTATCCAACTCATTTCTGAACTAAGGCCCTTGGCATTAAAAACGCAAACCTTTGATCCAAAAGGCATGTTTTGATTATTTACCTTAACCGCATATTTATCAAGGCTCTCCCACATAACACTATCCCCTTCAAAAATAAAATTTCCCAAATGATCAGGAAAAAATGCATCGGATGGATTGGGGTTTTCATAGACACAGTCATTGTTTTTAGCTCCACCAAATGTATTCACCCCGTTATGTAACCAAAACAACCCTGCTAAATTTAACCAGCCCTTGGGTGATTTTAACTCCGCCTCCCTTAGCTGGTGCCATTGATTGATTCCATCAACATAATTGGGTACTTGTGATTTTTGTGCCTTTACGTTTGAGGCTGATAAAAGTATTATAAGCGACACTAGACTTAATGAAAATTTGTATGGAAACCTGTTATTTAGCATAAGCTAGGTACTTTATTAGCAAAATTAAGTTAAAATATGCTGTCTTAAAAATGAAAACAAAAAGGATAACATTTGTGTCCTTTATTTATTTAAATTTACTATTGATAAAGCGTTTTGATTATGAAAAAAATAGTTGTCCCTTTTGTCTTTATAATTCTGTTAATGGCATGTAAAAAAGACGTGACTGTTAGTAATTCCAGCACTGCCTCTGAAGATGTGAATACTTGGATTTACAACAGCATGAGTTATTATTATTTATGGAACACCAATATGCCCAAAATTTCAGCAACGAATTTGAAAGATAATCCAATGAATTATTTTTATAGTATTTTATATGATTATCGAAATACAGATCGTTTTTCATGGATTGATAGTAGTGCAACTAATTTAGCAAATCAATTAAATGGAATTAATACCGTACTAGGTATTAAATATTCTATTTTTTATACTGATAACACACAAGCAAATATCGCTTTTGTTATTGCCTATGTTTTAAAAGGTAGCCCTGCAGAAAAAGCAGGATTAAAAAGGGGTGACATTATTTTAAAGGTGGATGATAAAGCAATAACACCAAGTAATTATGCTTCTATTTTACAAAATGAAACTTTAAAATTAGGGCTTGGATCCTATGCGAGTGGTGTATTTACAAATACAGGGACGAGTGCATCATTGACAAAAGTGGAACTACAAACAAACCCAATTTTAAAAGACACCATTATTAAATGGGGTGGTAGAAAAGTAGGTTATATCGCATACATCCAATTTTTATCTAGCTTCGATGATAGCTTAAGAAATATTTTTAGCCGATTTAAAACAGGTGGCGTAAATGAACTAGTGATTGATTTAAGATATAATGGTGGCGGGTATGTGAGCTCATCTGACTTAATGACCAATTTAATTGTAAAAGATATCGCAGCAAGAGCAGGAACGGTCATGAATAAAAAAGTGTACAATGCGACTTATACGGAGGAATTAAATAAGTCAAGCGGAAGTAGCGCATTTAATACCAACTTTAAATTTGAAAATAATAATTTAGGAACTTTAAATAGGGTATTTTTCTTGATATCCAACAGCTCGGCATCAGCCAGTGAATTAGTGATTAATAATTTAAAGCCATTTATGGATGTCATATTAGTAGGAGAACATACATATGGAAAAAATGTAGGCTCATTTACATTAACGGATAGCAAAAACAGATGGAACTATGGATTGCAACCGATTACATTTAAAATTGCCAATGCAAAAGACGAATCCAATTATGGCACCAAAGATGGATTCCTTCCCAATATTGCCATTACGGATAATGTATTACCATTTAAGCAGCTCGGTGACCCATATGAAACTGTATTAAATAAGGCCTTGTTATTCATCAGCCCAACCGCATTTCAACCATTTAGTGCAAGTGGGAATACACCTCAAACCAAGGCAACTTTATTTCAAAATAAAGCGGTCTCGGATAATATCAAAATGGACCGTCAGGATATGTGGATGAAACCAAACTTATAGCGTACATTTATTTGTATTAAAATGGCTACTTTCTTTACTAAGTTTGGAAAGACTAATTAATAAAAATAATTTATGAAAAAATTTTTTCTACTCATTTTAAATGTATTCATGGTAGGCCTTTTATTTGGTCAAGGTATCGTGAAGGAGAAGCAAGTGATTACAAGTAAAATATTGAATCGCGATGTGCATTACTCCATATATCTGCCCGCTGACTATCATACAAGTGAGCGGTCCTACCCTGTAACCTATTTATTACATGGCTATGGGGACGCGGATGATGGTTGGATTCAATTTGGAGAGATTAACAGGCTCGCAGATAAAGCAATCACAGATGGAACCATCCCGCCAATGATTATTGTCACCCCTGATGGATTTAAAAGTTTTTATATCAATGCCGCAGATGGCTCATTGCCTTACGAGGATTTTTTTATAAAAGAATTAATTTCACATATTGAGAAAACATATAAGGTAAAGTCAGAAAAAAGATTCCGTGGGATTGCAGGATTATCGATGGGAGGATATGGGGCATTACTATATGGTTTGAAATACCCAAAATTGTTTGCAGCTGCAGCTCCACTAAGTGCGGTAGTATGGAACAATAGTGATATTAGCACTGCTTCAGATAATATTTATAATTCATTATTTGCAACAGCAGATAAAAAAAATGTAAAAGGAACTGATAGGATTAATGCAGCATGGCTTCAAAATAGTCCGCTTCATTTAATTGAAACAAAGTCAGTTGATGAATTATCTTCCGTTAAATATTGGATTGACTGTGGTGATGATGACTATTTATCAGTTGGAAATGCAAATTTACATATAGCAATGACCAATAAAAAAATACCACATGAATTTAGGGTTCGTGATGGCGTACACAGTTGGACCTATTGGCGCACAGGGGTCATTGATGCATTAGCATTTATTGGAAACAGTTTTCATCAAAAATAATTTACCCCAACATGTCTATTCAAGTTTTCATCACCGGCGGCACTTTTGATAAAGAATATAATGAACTTAACGGTAGCTTATATTTTAAAGAAACACATTTACACGAAATGCTGGAATTAGGCCGCAGTAAACTTGACTTATCCATTACTACATTGATGATGAAGGATAGTTTAGAATTTACAGATGATGACCGAAAGCGCATAGCTGAAGCATGTTTAAAAACAAGCGCAGATAAAATTTTTATTACCCATGGCACGGATACTATGACTTTAACTGCAAGCTACCTTGCGAAACACTGCAACAATAAAACCATTGTGTTAACTGGGGCAATGGTACCTTATAAATTTGGAAGTTCTGATGGATTATTTAATCTTGGCAGTGCATTGGCCTTTGTGCAAGTATTACCAAAGGGGGTTTATATTGCCATGAATGGAAAGATTTTTGAAGCGAATAAAGTACAGAAAAATAAGGAAAGGGGCGAATTTGAAGCATTATAATTACCAATTACATCAAGCATACTTTATGAGGTCACTGTATATCATCGCTATTTATTTTATTTCAATACAACCCGCTATGTCGCAAAAACAAACTCAAATCATTGCGCATAGAGGTGCGTGGAAAGAATTTGCATTGCCCGAGAATTCAATCGCCTCCTTACAGAAAGCAATTGAACTGAAATGTTTTGGTAGTGAATTTGACGTTCGTCGCACCAAAGATGGGATACTTGTCGTAAATCATGATCCTGTATATTATGGTGATACTATTGAACTTCAGAATTACGCTGATTTAAATAAAAATAAATTAAGTAATGGTGAAAATTTACCTACGCTTGAAAATTATTTTAGTACCGGAACGCACAACAACCCAACGACCTTATTGATTTGCGAAATTAAAGAGGCATTAACGGGGGCGGACATTTCACAAAAAACAACGATGGAGACCATTGCCCTTGCTGAAAAATTAGGCATATCGGAAAAAATAATTTACATCAGTTTTGGATTTGAGGTAGTCAAAACCATCAAAAGATTACAACCGAATGCAATTGTACTTTATTTGGAAAACAATAAAAGCATTAGTGAAATTGTAAACGAAAAATTAAATGGCATCAACTTACATTTCAGTAATTTTATTAGTGACCCACAAATAAGTGTATCCGCAAAACAAAATAATTTACTACTTGGAAGTTGGACCGTAAATCAAGTTGAAGACTTAAATAAACTAATAGGGCAAGGCGTGGAATTTATCACAACCAATGTGCCTGCAGAATTTTTAACGTTCGTATCAAAAAAGTAAGTTGCTAATCTCTATTGCGATTACGTCTAATAATAATCACGATGAGGGCAATAATGCCAAAAATAATTGGTAAGCTCATTGTATCTATTTATAGGAAATTTATTTTTTGGCGGGTAAAGCGGATAATAACTTTTTTAAGAATTCGTCAATCGAATTACCCTCGATCCATCTTACTACCGCCACCAAATCATTCACTTCATCCACATAAATTATATTCGTTCCATTACCCAAATGGACATAGGCAGAAGCGGGTGCTGATGGATATAATTTTTTATCGGTATTTAAAAAATAATTCATAAATCCATATTCTGGATTCACAGATGTTGGGGTGGTCGCTTTCTTAAACCAGCTAGCAGACAATAATTGTTTGCCTTGCCAATTGCCTTTGTGTAAAGTCAACAATCCAAATCTTGCCATATCATAGGCATTGATAAACATGCCGCCACCAAAGTGACCGCCGCCACTCACGGACTGAACTGGCTTACCATCTAATATAATCCAGGAAGTTTCATAACCAGCCCATGTCCAAGTATTACTTGCTCCAATAGGTTGCATAATATTTTCTCTAAGTACTTCAGGAAGTGGCTTATGCCAAACCGCAGTCATGGCAAGTGCCAATGCATTAACACGGGTGTCATTATATTTATAAGTACTACCTGGCTCATTTCTTTTTCGAGTTAACCATTCCGCAGAATTCTCTGTAGGTCGATCTGCCCAATCTGGCTTACCCCACAATTCCCCCTCCCAATCACTGGTTTGTCGAAGTAAATGATCCCAAGTAATTTTTTTATTATGTTCTGAAGCAAAAGGATAAATAAAATCTTTGACTGCCATAGTATTTTGATTCGTATTCATCAAAGCAGCATATGGTTGAATTGGAGGCATATAATTGTTGACCTTATCATCTAAGGAAGAAATTAGCCCCTTATCAAGTGCAAGTCCAACAATACTAGATACCCAACTTTTAGTAACACTATTACAAGTTTCGACAATAGTAGGATCACCCCACTCTGCAATGATATATCCCTTATAAATAATTAACCCGCTCAACCCACCTCTATCAATCATTGGACCTACTGGGTCGCCAAATGGCTCTTTTGCATATTGCATGGCCTGCGTAATTCTGGCATTCCTAGGATACTTAGACTCATGTTGTGTTGAGAATTGAATAGCATCTTTGATTTTATTGGAATCCATTTTAAAAAAGGCAGGTGTTTTTCTTTCCCAATGATTTGCTGCTGGAAAATAAGATGCCTCCTGCGCATTGGAAAAAATAACTGTGAAAATAAAAATGACAAATAATTTAATTCCTTTTTTAAATGTTATCATGTTTCAAATTTATTGGGACTACAAATTTAATGAGTCAAATTATTTTAATTGTGTTGTATCAACTCTTGTTGGTGTATCCTTTCCTGAAATAATTGATTGCGCACTCTTCGCAATTGCTTTGATAATTTGCGTCATATTTGCGATATCTAAAGTTGAAAATTCATCACTTGGTTTGTGGTAGTTGGGTTCGTTATCCATTTTGGAAGTACTGATGGTATGCGCTGGTACCCCTAATCTTGCTAATGTTGCATTGTCTGATCTGTAAAATAAATTTTGATCTGTATAAGGATCAGGGTGAAATTGAAAATCGGTTCCTTGTAAATTTTTTTGAAGTATTACACCCATATCTGTTTTTTCATACCCAGTGATGTACGCACTATTTTTTCCCCACTTACTTTCGGTTCCAATCATTTCAATATTAAACATTGCTTTAACTTGCAGTGGATCAAATTGTTTTGAAAAATATTGTGCACCAAAACCTCCTGACTCTTCAGCTGTAAACGCAGCAAACACCAATGTGCGCTCATTATTAGCTAAAGCTGAAAAATATTTTGACAACATAATCATAGCAGTAGTACCTGCAGCATCATCATTAGCACCATTATAAATAGAATCGCCATTAACTGCTCTTTTTCCATTTACCCCTAAGTGATCGTAGTGTCCTGAAAAAATAACATATTCATTGGGTAGTGATTTACCTGGAATGATGCCCACCACATTTGACAGTGATAATTTATCAATTTTATGTGTTGCTTGTAATTTATATTGTGTGGGTGTTTGATTTGTTAAAACAATAAAAAATGATTTTTGTTGCTCACTCAAGCCAGATTTTAATTGTACCAATCTTCCAAAATTTGCCCCCAAAGCCTCATCCACTAATATTAAATAATTTTTATTGTTAGTCATATATTTTCTAACCGTTAAAAATAAATTATCTTCCTTGGATATTTTTACAACCTCATAGCCACTTTTTTCATTAATGTCTACATTGGCTTCGGAAGTAATTGCGATGATATTTTTTGTGTCTATATTATTACCATCAAAATTTCCTGCTGCGGAAATAAATTTTGCACTAATTCTTGTAAAGCTTTGTAAATGGCTATCGCTATTTTTAAATGTAGCTAATCCATTTTGCTTAAACTCATTCGCAATAAATTTTGCCGCCATTTCAATCCCCGGAGTATAAATTTGTCTCCCCGCTAATTCATCTGAGGACAAATACTTTTCGATTCGCTCGGTTTCAGATTCATTAATTAATTTAGCTACATTTTGACTGTGTAAAAAATTGGTTACACATACTAAGCAAAGGATTACAATGAGCGTTTTCTTAAACATATTAAAAAAATTTAATTTAAATTATGCATAAAGGTAATATCAAATAGATTTAATCCGATTTTTATGATAAGTGCTTTTAGGAATTCGCTAGAAATCGGTTTACAATTAGAAAAAAGTTTACATTTTTTTGCGTAAAATGGTGAAAACTTGTAAATTGAATGAGAATATTAATTCAATTATGCCTTCAACCCCCATTTCAAGTAATTTAGGATTGACCCCATATCAAGGGGCTTGGACAAAGGTGACCACCAAACACTTATTGAAAAGAGTACTTTTTGGGGCAAAATCAAACGAAATAGATTATTTCTTGAATAAAGGGATGGCAAAATCAGTCAGTGAGCTGTTGTCTCCTAATGTTAATTACCCGAGTCCACCACTCAATGATTATAACACAGCAACCGTAATTGACCCAATGGTTCCTATAGGCACAACCTGGATTAACAATATTACAGCCGATGGCACACTAAATAGCTATCGCCGTTCCACTTTTAAAAAATGGCAGGTAGGATCCATGGTGAATCAAGAAAAAAATATCACCGAAAAACTTTGTCTTTTTTGGGCGAATCATTTTAGTATTGAAGCAGATATTGTTTCCTATGGAAATTATGTATTTAGTCATCATGATACCCTTAGGAAAAACTGTTTGGGTAATTTTAAACAACTTATCAAATTAATAACCATCGATGCAGGAATGCTACGATATTTAAATGGTTATTTAAATACCAATACTGCGCCTGACGAAAACTACGCAAGAGAATTACAAGAATTATTTACTTTAGGTAAACATGCAGATGTTAAATATACAGAAGCTGATGTTAAAGCAGCTGCAAAGGTATTGACTGGATGGCGCATTAACAGTGCTTTTAATGTTTACTTTGATGCAACAAAACACGACAGTACCAATAAGCAATTCTCATCTTATTATAATAATAAAGTAATAACCGGCAGAACAGCTGCAGCAGGCGCAAATGAAACAGACGATTTAATTAGTATGATTTTTGAAAGGCCCGAGGTAGCTAAATTTATTTGCAGAAGAATTTATCAGTTTTTTGTTTACTATCATATTGATGATAAAATTGAAAAAAATATTATTACACCTCTTGCAGATATTTTTATAAAGAATAATTTTGAAATCAAACCTGTTTTAGAAAAGCTTTTTCAAAGCGAACATTTTTATGATTCCTTGTATGTTGGCTGTCAAATTAAAAGTCCCATTGAACACGTAGTAGGTTGTTTGCGAGAATACAATGTCAGCTTCCCTAATATGGTTACTGATTATGCAGATTCCTATTCCCTATTCAATAATATGGTAAGTCAAATGATTAACCTAGGACAAAATCCATCGGACCCGCCCAACGTTGCTGGATGGCCTGCCTATTATCAAGTGCCTGAATTTTATGAATTATGGATTAACGCAGACACCTTACCGAAGCGAAATAAATTTACAGACTTAATGGTGGAATCAGGCTATACCAGAAATGGGAAAAAAGTAGTTATTGACACCATCGCTTTTGCAAAAAATATTTGCGCAACTCCGAGCGATCCCAATATTTTAATGGATGCATTATTTGCAAACTTAGTTTCAACGGATATTTCCGCAACGTTAAAAGCAAATTTAAAAAAGCAAATTTTATTAAGCGGCCAGCTAAGCGACCATTACTGGACAGATGCCTGGAATGCTTATCAAGCAAGCGCTACTACGATCAATTTTAATGTTGTGAATGTGCGACTCAAGGCCCTATTGAAATATATTATGAACCTGCCCGAATACCAATTGCAATAAATGAAAAGACGCAATTTTATACGTAATAGTGTTGCGCTTATGGCGCCTACTGTCATTGGTGGCAATCCCATTCATATATTAACACAGCATCCAATCATACAACCCGATTTGTTGGCTAATGTAAACAATGATCGCGTTTTAGTGATTATACAATTAAGCGGAGGAAATGACGGATTAAACACCGTTATTCCTGTAGGAGATTATAGTAAATACTATAATGCGCGAACCAATATTGCCATTCCTGAAAAAAAGATTTTATCATTAACTGGCAACAACGCAACTGGATTAAATCCAGCGATGACCGCCTTCCAAAAATTATACAACGAGGGAAAATTAAATATTGTTCAGGCGGTGGGATACCCGCAACCTAGCTTCTCACATTTCAGGGCCACCGACATTTGGATGAGCGGGTCAGATAGCACGCAATATTTGAATACTGGCTGGGCGGGCAGATATTTAGATAACCAATATCCTAATTATCCTGAGTCGTATCCTAGTGATCAAAATCCTGATCCATTAGCGATACAAATTGGATCAATTACCTCCCTTACCTGTCAAGGTCCGGTAGTTAATATGGGATTGAGTATTTCAGATCCTGCTTCCTATTATAATTTAATTGATAACATTGATGATACAGTACCTAACACCAATGGTGGTTATGAATTAAGCTTTGTTAGACGCATTGCAAAACAAACTAATAAATACGCTGTTCGTATCAAAGCGGCTTCGGATAGTATTAAGCAACAAGTTACCTACCCTAATAATTCATTAGCGTCACAATTAAAAATTGTAGCGCGTTTAATTAAAGGTGGGTTAAAGACTAAAATTTATATGGTTAATTATGGTGGTTTTGATACACATGCAGGTCAAACCAATTCCATTGATACAACCATTGGACCACATGCTACTTTACTAAATGCAGTTTCTGAAGCAGTGAATGCATTTCAAAACGATATTAAAGGTCTTGAAATTGATGACAGAGTGATTGGTATGACTTATTCTGAATTTGGTCGACGCACAAAATCAAATGCAAGTGGCGGAACAGATCATGGCGCAGCCGCACCATTATTCCTTTTTGGAAAAAATGTTCGCGGTGGGGTATTTGGAAAAAATCCTGATTTGCCTTTAAACGCAACGGTAAATGATAACATACCTTATCAAACAGATTTCAGAAGTATTTATAATTCAATTCTTACAAATTGGTTTTGCGTGAATGAAACAGACAATATGCAAATTATGTTAAAGAAGTATCCAGCTTTACCATTAATCAATGCAAGTGTTTGTGGTGTAGCTATGGACAATTCAACTTTTGCAGGCAACACTATGATTAGCAACTATCCAAATCCATTTAGCGCTCAAACTAGAATAGAATTCAAAACCGCAGGAGGCGCAACATTAGTGCAATTGTTAGATACATCAGGATCCGTAATTAAAATATTAGTAGATACAAGTTACCCTTATGCGGGCATGAATAGTGTAACCTTATTTGGTAGCAACTTACCTGCGGGTGTTTACTATCTGAGACTTCAAAATGGCATAAATCAATATGTCAAAACTATCATAAAAATGTAGGAATTAAACTTATGATTAAATTGTTTGCTTAATTTCACGCTAACCATGCAATCAGATCAAGAATTAATTTTACAATTTCAAAAGTCCATTCAAAGGGAACAAACTTTTACGCAAATGGTGAAAAAACACCAGGCAAAAGTGTACCATCAAATAAAACGAATGGTCAATGATCACGATGATGCTGATGATATTGCCCAAATGGTATGGATCAAAATATGGAATAAGTTAGATGGATTCAAAATGGAAAGTGAGTTTAGTACTTGGCTATTCCGCATCGCCTATAATGAAACCCTTAATTTTATTGCAAAACAAAAAAGACAAAGTTCCAATACTAGTTCAACTGATTTATTAAACTACGAAAACACGCCAAGTCAAACGGATGCCCCCAAAAGCAGTGAAATACAAATAAAACTTGACCAAGGCATTAAGCAACTACCTGAAAAACAGCAATTTGTGTTTATGTTACGCTATTTTGAGGAGTTGAATTATGAAAAAATTGCAAGTATCACTGGTACTACTGTGGGAGGTGCAAAAGCCAATTATCATCAAGCAATTAAAAAACTAGAGGAATTTTTAAAGAAAAGTTAAACCTAGTAATTAATAAATTGTCAAATTAACACAATGGAACAAAAAAAGATAAATACAACGCTTGAAGAAGACCAAATAATGGTTGAACGCCTTTTTTCAAAAGAGGCTTTAGCCAATTATGATAAGTCGGCATCAAGTGTACCTACGTCGTATTTTGAAACATTTCCTGAAAAATTACAACAACGAATTGCGAATAATAAGCCACAGCTATTTTTTCTTACCCCCCTTGGGAAAATGGCCATTGCTGCAGTATTCCTTGTGATCGTATCTAGCACATTCATTTTTTTAAATAATAGCGTAAGTAAAAAATCCATCATGGTATCCATTTCAATGCAGGATATATCAAATGATGAAATTGAAGCATATGTAGATGCAAATGAGTGGATGGCCGAGATTGATTGGCAATCAGAAGCATTTAAACCTGATACAGAAATAGAACAGTTTTTTAAAGATTCTATCGATTAACTTTTTTTTCAAAATAATAAAATTGCATATTAAAATGCAAGTAATAAAAATTTAATATACAAATAACAATTTATGAAATACCTATTTTACACTTTAGCATTGAGCATGGTCATGATTTCAACCAATGCACAAAGACCACCAGATAGAAGACACCACTCCAATGAGCAATCAAAACAAGCGGACGACAAAAAAGGACCTGGCAGGCCAAGCAGAGCAAATATTGAAATGTTCAAAACGAAATTTATTACAGATCAATTAGCACTTACACCGCAAGAGGCGGAAGCTTTTTGGCCAGTATATAATGAATATAAAAATGGTATGCGCGCTATTTACAAAGAAAAAAAGGAAAACGAAATTGAGTTACAAGAAGCTGTGTTAACAGTAAGAAAAAAATTAGCTTCCGCGCTTAAGCCAATTTTAAAATCAGATATAAGAATTAATGACGCTTTAAAAGTGGAAAAAGAATTCTTGAAAAAGGCGAAGAATGAAATGTCCCGTCGTCGTGGAGGTCCACCACCACCCCCAAGAAGAGCATAAAGAAATAGCAAAGTTTTGATGTCACAATACGATTAAGCCCTTTCCTGATTTTCAGGAGGGGCTTTTTTAATTTTCGCAGGTTTCGCCATCACAACAAGGCGAAATATTAGTGCCACAAATACTACATTGGTAATGGCCATGCACCATCACCGGATCCGTTTCCTGAGAACAAACAGGACAAATTTGTATAGCCATAGTTTTTTATTAAATTTAGGAATTAAATCAACAAATACCAGATTTTGACAAATATCTATTTTGTATATTACATCAATTAATTTAAAATTCAATATTAATACAACTCATTGGTAAAAGCTTAATCATGAAATTAAAATATATCTATAGTACACTCTTTATAACATTACTACTTATGTCAAATGCTACAGCACAATATTTACCGCTCTATAAAAATATACCTAATTATATGGATACCATTAATGAGGAAGTTATTACGCATGATGGTATTTTAAGAATAGGAAAAGTGTCCATACCTGGTTACCAATATTTTAGAGCAGCCAATGATACTATTAAAAGACCCTGTGTGATTATTTGTCCAGGTGGTGGCTATGGTATATTGGCTGCGGCACATGAGGGTACAGATGTGGCAAGCTTTTTTAATACCATTGGCGTAAATGCCATTGTTTTAAAATATAGAATCCCTAATAGCAAGCATCAAGTTAATAAATCAATAGCACCATTACAGGATGCGCAGCAAGCGATATATTTGGCTAGGACAAACGCAAGCGAATGGGGTATTGACAAAAATAAAATAGGCATCATGGGCTTTTCCGCCGGCGGACACCTTGCTTCAACAGCTGCCACCCATTATGAAGATATTAAAGTAACCAATCCAGGAAATACTTCCTACCGCCCTAATTTTCAGATACTGATTTATCCCGTAATTAGCTTTAGTAGTTATGGCCATAAAGGATCAAGGGATAATTTAATTGGACCAGTTATTAATGAAGATCAGGTTCATTATTTTAGTAATGAAGAACATATCACTAAAAATGCACCACCTGCATTTTTAGTGCATGCAAAGGATGACGTTTCTGTTCCTGTAGCAAATTCAATTAATTATTACAATCAGTTACAAGAAAAACAAGTTTCTGCAGAATTATACCTTTTTGAAAAAGGAGGACATGGATTTGGAATGAAAAATAATACTAGTGAAGTATACTGGCCACAATTAATGCAACAGTGGATGATGAAAAATAATATTATAAATAAATAGCAAAAAAATACGCATCTATGTTTGATGCGTATTTTTTATAGAATGTATTTAGTCTACTTTTTTACCTCGCTACCTTTCCATCCAAAAAAGGCAACCACCAAAAAGGCAACCATCGGAACGATATAGCCCATTTGAATATTACCTGTTTGGTCAGATATGAGTCCAAATATTCTTGGTAATACTGCACCTCCAACAATCGCCATAATAATTAAGCTGCTACCCATTTCGGTATCGGAACCTAGGTCCTTTATGCCTAATGAAAAAATTGTGGGGAACATCACTGACATAAAAAAGGACATACCAATTAACGCATAAATAGTGATGATGCCATGTGAAAATATGGCAACAATACAAAGCAGCGTAGCTAATATGCCATACGCCGTCAATAATTTATTCGGGCTAAAATAATTCATTAAAAAAGTGCCTGTAAAACGGCCAATTAAAAAAGCTAATGCCGCAAAACTTAAATAATCAGCTGCTTGTATTTGATCAATCGCTGCCGCTTCGGTAGCGAATAAAATAAACAAACTAAATACACAAACTTGTGCGCCCACATAAAAAAATTGGGTAATCACTGCCCATTTTAAATGCGAATGCTTAAAAGTGCCCAAGACGGTTGCTTTTTCTCCACCTTCTTTCTTAGTTCTGATATCTGGCAATTTTACCAAATAAAACAAAATAGCAATAATTATTAAAACAATACCAAGAATAGTATACGGTGTTTTAACCGTATACGCTTCCGATGCCAATGCAGCTTGCCTCACTGATTCACTCATTGCACTTAATTCAGCATCCGTATTTCCCTTCGTTAAAATTACCCTTGCTCCAATAGCAGGGGCTAAAAATGCAGCCAGCCCATTAAAGGATTGTGCGAGGTTTAAACGCTGGGTGGAAGAACTAGGATCGCCTAATGCCGATGCATAGGGATTGGCAGCGGTTTCAAGTATGGTTAATCCTGAAGCAATCACAAAGGAAGCAAACAAGAAATACAAATACGACTGATTATTAGCGGCGGGTACAAATAAGAATGCCCCCACTGCAAATAAAAGAAGCCCTATGATAATCCCGATTTTATAGCCCAGTCTTTTCATCACCATACCTGCAGGCAGGGCCATAAAAAAATAAGCGATATAAACCGCCGAGTCCACCAATGTAGATTGGGTCGTCGTTAAGGTAAATGACTTTTTTAAATGAGGGATTAAAATGGGGACTAGGTTATTAGCAAAACCCCATAAAAAAAATAAACAAGTGATTAATATAAATGGGATTAAATGGTTGGTTGTTTTTTGTGATGTCATAAGTAGATCAATTATAATTAAATATAATTCAAGCAGCACTAATAAACAAAATTTTATATATGCAAATACTAATAATATTTGTAACTTAACAAATCAATACAACACATTTGTAAATTATTAATTGCTATTTATGAAAAAAGGGTACTTATTAGGGTTGATTTTATTAGTCTTATTTCAATTATCGGTAAATGCGAAATCAACGCCAAGGGAATTTTATTTAATTAAAATATATCATTGCACTACACAAAGTCAATTGAATCATATTGACGAATATTTAGAAAAAACGTATTTGCCATTTTTACACAATAATGGTATCAACAAGGTAGGTGTATTCGCGCCAATCATGAATGATACGAGTGCTGACAAACGAATATTTGTTTGGGTACCATTAAAAAACTTAAACCAGCTAGATGTCTTAGATCAAGTTTATGAAAAATTGGACCCTTTTGGTGATGACGCTTTGATACATTTAGATAACAAAGACAGTAGTTTGCCTTATACACGTATAGAAAGTATTTTAACAAAAGCATTTAAATTACAACCACAATTTGAAAAATCGTCCGATTTAGTAAAATCGAGCAATCGCATTTTTGAGTATCGTAGTTATGAAAGTCCTACTGAGGAAATGCACTTAAGAAAAGTTAATATGTTTAATGAAGGCCAAGAAATTGAAATATTCAAACGTTTAAATTTCAATGCCGTTTTTTATTCAAAAGCTTTGGTTGGCGCTAGGACACCCAATTTAATTTATATGACTAGCTTTAATGACATGAATGATCGTAATGCACATTGGGATGCATTTAAGCAGGATCCGACTTGGAAAAAAATATCAACAGCAAAAGAGTATTTAAAAATCGTTAATAGGAACGAAACTATTTTAATGAAGGCAAAAGCTTACGCTGATTTTTAATGCTACGTTCTTGATGTTTAAAATATTCAACAAAGATTGAATATTTTAAACATTGAATCATTAATATCAGTTATTTTCTATTGTCAAATGATACTCCTGAATTAATGCAGGATTTTCAGGGGTTAAGGTGAATGCTAATTTAAGTTTTCCTTTTTCACAATCAATGATACAATAGCCCCTCAATTGATTTTCAGGCATCATCGCATTCACTTGAATAATCTTGCCCACTTTTTTAAAAATAGCAGCCGCGGAATTTTTTAAATCTTCAATTGGATAGTCCTCAAAAAAGTTTTCAGCAAATATCGGCGTTGATTGATCCCAATGCGTAATCACTTTTACCAATTGCTTTTGTCTTTCAAGTAATATATTGGAAACATGTATGGGCCTTGGTTTTAATTGTGCTAATTGAATAAGGGTATCTAATACAATAAGATTAATTCTTGAGGTAGGTGCATAAGTCACATTCGCAAATAATATCACACCAATCCCATAATCAGGTAAAAAGCGCCAATTGGATCCAAATCCAGGCAAACCTCCACTATGGCCAACACTCTTCTTGGTTTCTGCATCTATTGTCCAATTCAATCCATAGCTATAACTACTTGTAGTCGCTAATTTTTTGCCGCTCGGAAAAATTGTATTTGGATTTAATCCTATAAAACGCGCGGGTTGGTGCATCTCTCTAACACTACTCCTTTTAATAGGAAAGCTTTCTGCATCATCTCTTGCAGGCCAGGCATCCTCGTGCAATGCAACATACTTACTAAACATATCAATGGAAGTAATCATGCCACCCATTGCACCATAAATGCCATTTTTTAATGGTTGTTCCTTGCGCCATTGCTCATTGATATAACGATAACCATTCGCAAATAAATTTTTGGGGACATCGGTGTATTCAAAACTGGTACCCTGCATTGATAAAGGCGCTAAAATATTTTTAGCAATATAAGTATCATAGGTCATTCCTGAAACTTTATGTATGATATATCCCAACATCGCAAACCCCAAATTACTATACTCATATTCCAATCCTGCAGTATTTGATAAGGATAATTGACTTTTGATTAATGTATTTAAATCTTCTTCCGTATCTGCTAATTGTCGATCTCCCCAAGGATTATCTTCGGGAAAACCTGCACTATGGGTCATTAAATGTCGAATAGTCATCAATGGGGCATCTTTCGTAAGTCCTTGCCCCTTTAATGCGGGTATATATTTTTCGACTGCATCGTCTAATTGTAATTTACCTTCATCTCTTAATTTTAAAATAGCCAAAGCAGTAAAACTTTTTGACATGGAGGCAATACGGAACATGGAAGCAGAAGTTGCAGGTATTTTTTCTTCCAAATTTGCATAGCCCCCATTGCCTTTATAGACTAATTGCCCATCGACTACAATACCAAAGGCATAACCAGGAAAATGATTCTTTAAAGCGAACTCTTTATATAATTGATCAATGAGCGGGAATGTCTTTGCAATACGTTCATTTCGAGTAGCATCTTGGTACGTTGATTTTGCATCCAACTTAGCTACCTGTGCATTCAAGATTAAGCCATTGACAATCAAAATAATTGTCATGTAATAACGAAACTTATATTTCATAAAAAACAATTTGTCTAATTTAAAACATATTTCATTAGCGCATTACCTTTTATAAAAAAAGGGAGGCACAAGTAGGTAGATTACCACTAATTTGGTAATTTTCTTATACAAAATTATACTATGCGTAAACACATTTTACTTATTATTCTTTTCCTACCCTTTTTGGCCATGAGTCAGCAAAAGGCAAATTACTTTTTAGCAGCCAGGTTCGCTCCTAAAAAATTAGACAAAATGATTTTTTCATTGTCAATTGATCCGCATTGGCTAAAGCTTTCAAATAAGTTTTGGTACACTTACGAAACCAGCGAAGGCAAACAATGGAATATTGTGGACCCTGTAAAAGGAGAAAAAAAGGCAATGTTTAATAGAGACAAGATTGCAGCCGAATTAACTAAAATAGTTAAGGATCCATTTGATGGACAGCACCTTCCAATTGATTCTTTAAAATTCATCAAAGATGAAAATTGGATTCAGTTTGAAGTAAAAAGTACCATTGAAATAAACAAAGATGCGGTTGTTAAGAAAGATGCGAAACCAGAAAAAATTAAAAAAACATTTTATTTTGAATACAACCTTATTACAGAACAGCTCAATGAATTGGTTGGATTTAAAAAACCAAAACGCAAACCAAGTTGGGCAAACATTTCACCCGATGAAAAAATAGTGGTGTTTGGAAGAAATTATAATTTGTTTTATATGGACAAAGAAAATTTCAATAAAGCTATCTTGAATGATGAAGACAGTACAATTGTTGAACACGCTATCACCAAAGATGGTATTCAAAATTTTAGCTGGCATAGCGAAAGCGCTTATGGTGGCGGTGGTGAAACTAATGTAGATGTAGAAAAAAATAAAAACAAAAGAAAGTCGGTTTTTGGCTTATGGAGTGAGAATAGCAAACATCTCGCAATCACTAAAGTGGATAATCGCAAAGTAAAAGATTTATGGGTAATCAATAGTATCGCTGAGCCAAGGCCAACGCTAGAAACCTACAAATATTGGATGCCCGGGGAAAAAGAGGCCCCGATGGATCACTTGATGATTGTTGACATGACTGCATTTAGCTATAAAGAAATTGATGTATCCTTATTTAAGGACCAAGATGTTGCTGTTTGGAATAAATCAGCCAATGTGAATGCCAGAGACGATGAACATAGGCCAAATATATGGTTAGGTACCAATGATCAGCTTTATTTAGCGCGCACCAGTCGTGATTTGAAAAAAATTGACCAATGTGTTGTTAATATTAATACAGGTGTTGTAAAAACATTAATTGAAGAAAATTTAAATACTTATGTTGAAATTAAAAAACCAGGCTTGGTTAAAAACGGTGAGGAAATAATTGAGTGGAGCGAGCGTGATGGCTGGGCGCATTTGTATTTACATGACAAAGAGGGAAAAGTAAAAAATCAAATTACCCAAGGTCCATGGCATATTGAAGATGTCGTATCGATTGATGAAGATAAAAGAGTGGTCTACTTTTCAGCAAACGGTCGAGAAAATGTAAACAACAACACTAAGGAGGATCCTTATTATTTGCATTTGTACAAAGTGAACTTTGATGGCACAGGTTTACAATTATTGAACCCTGGAAATTTTGACAATAATTTTAGTATGAACGACAAGAAAAATTATTTTGTAAATAATTCATCTCGCGTTAATGCAACACCGGCGTCGGCATTATATTCAGCAGACGGGAAAAAATTAATGGACTTGGAAACAGCTGACTTAAGCTCCCTATTTTCAGCAGGGTATAAATTTCCAGAAACATTTAAGGTAAAAGCGGATGATGGCATCACTGACATTTTTGGTGTCATGTATAAACCTTATGATTTTGATAGCACTAAAAAGTACCCAATCATTGAATATGTGTATCCTGGGCCTCAAACTGAATCCGTAAATAAAAGTTTTAGCAAGGGAATGGATCGTATTGATCGCTTGGCCCAGCTGGGATTTGTAGTGGTGACCATTGGAAACAGAGGTGGACATCCCGCACGTAGTAAGTGGTATCACAATTATGGTTATGGCAATTTAAGAGATTATGGATTAGCGGATAAAAAAGCAGCAATTGAACAATTGGCTGACCGATTTACTTTTATTGATCGTGACAAAGTGGGTATCCACGGCCATAGTGGTGGTGGTTTTATGAGTACCGCTGCTATGTTTGCTTATCCTGATATTTTTAAAGTAGCAGTAAGCAATGCTGGTAATCATGACAATAGTGTTTACAATAGATGGTGGAGTGAAAAACACAATGGGGTGAAAGAAAATATTTCTGATAAAGGAGATACTACTTTCTCTTATATGATTGATAAAAATCCAGACATTGCAAAAAATTTAAAAGGAAAACTATTATTGATTCATGGCGAAATTGATAATAATGTGCATCCTGCAAATACCCTTCGTGTGGTGAATGCTTTAATCAAAGCCAATAAGCGCTTTGATATGTTAATTTTACCTACACAACGACATGGCTTTGGAGATATGAGCGAATATTGGTTCTGGAAAACAGCTGATTACTTTTCAAAATATTTATTGGGAGATAACACGGAAAGGTCCGTTGATATTGAGGAATTGAATAAAGAAATTGAAAGAAAAAAATAAGTAAAAATAAATTTAGTAAAGGCCTTCTCGTTTATTCGGGGAGGCTTTTATTTTTTTGCCAACTTTGCCAATTGTATGGGTTCAAACGGACCGTATTTGTGTTGGGCAACAGAAAAAGTATCTGCATAAGGACCAAAGGGATAATCAAACGGTTTGGTTGCAAGCACTGGCCAGTCCTTTGATTTATCTTTAGTGGGTCGTGCATGTGAACTTATATATGCTGCTACATCCCAGGCTTGTTGGGTTGTTAAAGTAGGCTTACGATAGTTGACCGGGTTCGGCATATTATTTTTGATGAACCCTGCTAATTTTGAAAGCTGATTGATCCCTGCCGCATCGTTGTAACTATCTGCCCCCCAAAGCGGCGGGTATTCATAACTATTTCCTTCCTTATTCATTACCCCTTCGCCGTTCAAGCCATGACATTTTTGACAATATTGGGTGTATACACTTAAACCATTTTTAGGATTCGCTGCTACAGTAAGTTGCGAAATTAGTTCAATCCCCGAGCCCCTTACTTTTTTTCCTTTGGGTACTCCTTCCCCTAACCATTTTATATAAGCATAAATTGCTTTTATTTCTTTTGAATTTGTATCTAAAGCCCTTCCATTTAAACTACGTTCCATGCAATCATTGATTCTTTTATAAATAGTTTCAATAGATCCAGAGCGTTCTCTAAATTTTGGATAGGTTGAAAAAACAGCACCATAATTCAAACCCCAGGGTTTGGTGCCAGCTTCTAAATGACAGTTTTGGCAATTCATGCCGTTGGTGGAATGTTGCACAGTTCCTTTAGGCCCTAAATATTTTGATGTATGTGCAATCAATTCATAACCATACCTAATAAGTGGCCCATTTTGATTGGTATCCAAAGGAATTTGATATTGCGAAGCACCCACCCAAGCAGTGGTATCCGTTTTGCTTAGATCAAGTTGAACAGATGGAGGAATAGGTTTTTTTGCGGATGTATATATTAAATATATGCCATTACCAATTAAAATGATAAAACCAATGATGTATAGAAACTTTTTTAACATCTGCAATTAGTTAACACCCGCTTTTAAATAGCGCCATCCTTGCTCCTGTTTCATAATTACTTCAACCACACCCGATGGCACCATATTTGCTTCTAATAATAAATCAGCCTTTGCAATTTTATACTTACGCATGGTGTTTTCACAAGCCGAAAATACAATACCCTCCTTGGTTAGGCCAGTTATGTCACTGGCGAAATAAGTTTTATCCTTCACTAGTAAATTAATTGCCTTGCCATGAACTACCACTTCAATATGAAGATGATTAGGCCATGCCTTTTGAATATTTTTTATATTACCTATGGTGGAGGACCAGGCACTGGTATCTGCAGTATTTAATTGAATAACAATATTGTGTTCTTTGATATCATTTTGCGCATAGCAAAAGTGAAAAGAAAATACCATCGTAAATAATAGGAAAATTAGACGAGATGTATTTTTCATAATTAATAATTTACATGAATGTAAGAAATTATTAATTATTTAAGGACTTAAACTCAGACGCCCCTTATAATAACAAACTGGTGGGAATGGAATATTCTGTGAGCTTAAACTGGCCAGACTCCTTAATTTCCTTGAATCCCCCCTTCACATCAATTAAATGATCAAAGCCTCTTGCTTTTAAAATGGATACAAAAATCATAGATCTATACCCCCCAGCACAATGAACATAATAGGTTTTATCTTTTTCAATTGCAGCCATACTATCATTGATAAAGTCAAGCGGCGCATTTAATGTACCTTTTACATGTTCGCTCTTATATTCTGACGCTTTACGAACATCTAATATATTAATGCCTGCATCTTTTTTTTGAATTGTAGCTAATTCATCTGCTGAAATAGATTTTATTTGATCAATCTCCTTTCCTGACGCTTTCCATGCTTCAAATCCGCCAGCTAAAAATCCAATGGTAAAATCGTAACCAACTCTTGCTAGTCGAGTGATAATTTCAGCTTCCCGTCCTGGCTCAGCGACTAATAAAATTTCTTGTTTAATATCAGGTATCATCGCGCCTACCCAAGGAGCAAAACTTCCATCAATTCCAATATTAATTGAGTTGGGTATAAAGCCTTTTGCAAATGTTTGCGCATCTCTGGTATCTAAAATTAAAGCACTTGTTTCATTGGCTGCAGTTTCAAATGCAGCAGGAGTCATCGCATGTTGTCCACGTGCTAGCACCTGATCAATACTATCATATCCTTGAATATTCATCATAACATTCAATGGGAAATATCCAGGAGGCGCTACCAATCCATCCAAAACAGCAGCAACAAATTCTGGCTTGGTCATGTCTGCAGCTAAAGCATAATTGGTTAACTTTTGATTCCCCAAAGTATCCTGGGTTTCTTTACTCATTTTTTTACCACAAGCACTGCCTGCCCCATGCGCCGGATAAATAACAATGTCATTAGCCAATGGCATAATTTTATTTCTGAGAGAATCATATAAGTAACCTGCTAATATATCTTGTGTTAGTTCTTCTTTAATTTTTTGTGCCAAATCAGGACGACCTACATCTCCAATAAACAAAGTATCGCCACTAAATAACGCTACCTCCTTACCATTTTCATCCATTAATAAATAGCAGGTACTTTCCATGGTATGGCCCGGTGTATGCAATACCCTTATCTTAACCTTACCCAATTTAATTTCCTCATTATCTTTAGCCGAATGAAATTCAAAAGCGGGCGCAGCAGTAGGACCGAATACAATTTTAGCCCCTGTTTTTTTAGCAAGATCAATATGACCAGATACAAAATCAGCATGGAAATGGGTCTCTAAAACATATTTTATTTTAGCCTTATCCAATTTTGCTTTTTGAATATAGGGATCTACTTCTCTAAGTGGATCAATAATTGCCACTTCACCTTCACTCATGATGTAATAAGCCCCTTGCGCCAAACAACCCGTATAAATTTGTTCTATTTTCATAATGTGATTTTTATATCAACTGTAAAAATATACCATAAAATTAGCTTAAAGCGTGACAAAAATCACTTTTAAATATAAAATTTTATCCGCCATTGTACACTAATTATTTACTAAGTGACTAATAGTACATATCTTGTAATGCTTAATTCTGATTTTTGCTAAAAACTAATCAAACATGGAAGTAGTCGGCTATTTCGCATCTATTTTAATTGGGGTTTCATTGGGCCTTATTGGAAGTGGCGGTTCTATTTTGACAGTACCTGTTTTAGTGTACCTGTTTCAGGTGAATCCAATTTTAGCAACCACCTACTCTTTATGTATTGTAGGTTTGAGTAGTATTGCAGGTATTATTTCAAGAATGAAACAAAGATTGGTCGATATTAAAACGATCATCATTTTCGGGATACCCTCAGTTATTGGTGTGTTTATTGCACGAAAATTTTTCTTGCCAAATATGCCAGATACCATTCATCTTGGCAATACTTTAATAAGTAAAAGTAATTTTATCATGTTGTTTTTTGCGAGTTTAATGTTGGTTTCAGCATTATCCATGATTTTAGGCAAAAACAAAAAAGAAGTTGAAGGGGTTTTGCCCGTATATGGCGTCGCTTTAATGATGGTAGGACTTGGCGAGGGCATGTTAACAGGTATTGTGGGTGCAGGTGGTGGATTTTTAATCATTCCCGCATTGGTTATTTTAGGAAAGCTTCCCATGAAAAAAGCCATCGCTTCCTCCATTTTTATTATAAGTATCAAATCCATTGTGGGGTTTGTTGGAGATATATCAAATACTACTATTGACTGGAATTTTTTAATCGTTATTGTTTTATTAGCTACACTTGGGATTATCATCGGTAATTACCTTAATAAAAAAATGGATGGCGAAAAACTTAAAAAAGGATTCGGCTGGTTTGTGTTAGTCATGGCCAGTGTTATTTTCATTGAACAATTCTTTTTTGGAAAATAAGGTAGCTTCCTTTTTTGCAAAATAAGTACCAGAATAATTTTATTGCTAAAATTTTATCACTCCTTGTTTGGTGTGCAATATTCTACTATATTTGTAGACTAATAAAATACAAATATGTTTGAAATTATTGAAAGTTTAAAAGCGCCTTGGCCTTGGTATGTCGCTGGGGCTGTCATAGGTTTAATTGTTCCCGCCTTACTTATTATTGGTAATAAAACATTTGGCTTATCCTCCAACCTACGACATATATGTGCTGCATGTTTTCCAGCTAATATTAAATTTTTCAAATACAACTGGAAAAATGAATTATGGAACTTGTTCTTTGTGGCTGGAATAATGATTGGTGCATTTATTGCGACTCATTATTTATCAAACTCAAATGCAATTATTATAAATGAAAATTTAAAATCAACCTTAACCAATCTAGGCGTAACCGATTTTCAACATTTAATGCCTGCTGAACTTTTTAGTTTAAATAGCTTAAGCTCCATCCGCGGATTTATATTAATGGTGGTGGGTGGTTTTTTAGTGGGCTTTGGAACCAGGTATGCAAATGGTTGTACATCAGGACACGCAATCATGGGCTTGAGTAATTTACAATGGCCTTCACTAGTCGCTACCATCTGCTTTATGTTGGGTGGATTTATTATGACCAACTTTATCCTTCCTTTTATTTTACAATTTAATTAATGCACATGTCTAATAATAGCCAACCACTAAATGATATCAAATTGGATGAAACTTCAGCTTGTATTAATCATTCAGAAAAAAACGAAGATGGTTTTTCTTTACTGAAATATACTTTCATTGGAATGCTGTTTGGAATTGTTTTTGTTAAAGCTGAAATTATATCCTGGTATAGAATACAAGAAATGTTTTTACTCCATAGCTTTCATATGTATGGCGTTATTGGCACTGCAGTTACAGTTGGCATTATCTCTGTAGCAATCATTAAAAAGTATAATATCAAAACCATCCAAGGTGAAAAAATAATTATTATTCCAAAAATATTTACCAAGGGACATATTTATGGTAGCTTATTATTTGGCTTAGGTTGGGCAATGACGGGCGCTTGTCCTGGACCTATCTTTGCACAAATAGGCGCTGGATTAATGAGTGGCTTTGTTATTTTAGCAAGTGCCTTAATTGGAACCTGGACCTATGGTTTTTTTCAAGAAAAATTACCGCACTAAAATATATTTTACAATAAGTAGTCTGAGTGATAGGATGAGAATAACGCACATCCCGATTAAACTTAATATATATACCAATTCAATTCTTCCTCCTTGCCCATGCATAATGCCCCACAATGCCCAAGCAATAACTAAAGGTGCGGCAATGGAGTCGTAGAAAAACGAAAAACAAAAGGCAAGTATAATTGCAATAGCAATCATCATCACAGCCCAATTCTCAGGAGCAATTCCCCAGGCATTCCATTGCAAATTAACCAATAATGCAGAGATATTTGCAACTGTGGCCACACTGATCCAACCAATATAAATAGTGAAAGGGGCAATAATAAATATTCGATGTATCAATTGTATATCATTGGAAAGATTTCGGGTATATATAAATATTTGAATTAACACCATCAAAAATGCAATCATGACAACGACACTTGTAAATATTTGTAAATAATGCCAAGCTAAAATCCAAGATATATTTAAAACAGAAGTAGCCCAATACCATGGGGTAATTTGATCTAAATATTTTTTAATGACTGGGAACTCTTTTTCTTTAAAAGAAAAATAAGTATGCGTAATTGAATAGCATAATAGAAATAAATAAATAAGCCCCCAAATTGAAAATGTAAACCCAGCAGGCACAAAATAGTTTGGATAAAAGGCAGAAATTTGACCTGTATTGTATCCATTAATAGGTAAAATACTTGCCAATGCATTAACGGTAACTACCCCTATAAATAAAAGCCAATTAATTAATGTTTTCATATAAGCGAGTTGAATTGACCAATGTTTACAGAGAAAATATTTTATTCATTAAAACCCATTTTTCACCAGGATTTGCATTGGGTAGTGCTTGTTGATAATCCCACAATAATTTTTCCCATTGAACCACAATATCATTGGAAGCATCCATGGCCGCTTTTTTCTCAAAGCTAAAATCATCACCCGCCTCCATAATCATAAATAAACGATTGGATACCCTGTAAATATCCATCACATGAATGTCGGCATCCTTGATTGATTTAATGATTTCAGGCCATACGGATTTATGGTATTCCTCATAAGCAGCTATAGCAATAGGGTCGTCCTTTAAATCAACTGCAAAACAATATCTAACCATGATACGAAATTTTATAAATGATGCCCAAATGTAATTTTAATATTATAAATATAAACTATTTATTAGCACCATACACAAAGGCTTCCATCACCCTCATTGATTGTAGCGCATCCCTTGCAGAACAAGGATTTTCGCCATTGCCTATAAAATAAGAAACCACCTGCTCAATTAAATTTTGTTGGTTATGCATGGGAGGATCAAAATGTATCACTGATTCCTTCCCATTTTTTTCAATGGTTATATCATTACCAAATACGGGAAACGAAATTTTACCATGTTCCCCTATAATTTCAAAAACATCTTTCTCTAATTCCGCCGAAACGGTAAAATCCCATTCGCCATTAAACGTAATATTATTATCGAGTTGCATAGTACCTTGTACGCTGTCTTCGGCCGGGTAAAGTCCTGCCTTATTTTCGGATTTCCCATGATAGCTAATTGCATCACCAAAATAAAAAAATACCAAATCCAATTGATGTGGTGCCAAATCATAAAACAAACCACCACCTGCAAGTTCTGGGAATACACGCCAATTATCAGTGGAACTACAATTGGGACTCGGTTGCTTGAACATTTTAATATTGACTTGTTTTACAACACCAATATAATTTTCAGCCAACAAACTTTTTACCTTTAAAAATAAGGGAAGCGCACGACGATAATGAGCCACGACTAATTTCACACCTGTGTTATTTGAAACTTGCTGCATGGTTTCACATTCTGCTACATTCAATGCCATCGGTTTTTCAACATACACCGGCTTGCCTAACTGCATTGCTTTTTCCGCATAGGCTGCATGAAATTTAGGAGGAGTTGCTATATATATTGCATCCACTTCGGGATGATTAATTAAATCGTCAACATCGGTAAAATAATAAGGAACATTATGTCGTTGTGCATAATCTTTTACTTTTTCAGCATCACGTCTCATGACTGCCATTAATTTAGAATTAGGCACTTTGTTAAAAGCTGGACCGCTTTTAACTTCAGTGACGCTTCCACAACCTATCATACCCCATCGAATTATTCGCATATAGAGCAATTTACTTAAGATTTTTGGATTATTTAGCTATGTTTTTACATATTTAGTGATTGCAATAAAGTTGTAATCACTAAATAAAAAAGAAATTTAAATCTCCTAAATTATATCCATCTTCTGAAAATTTAAAGTAGTATTTGTAAAAATAAAAAAGGGCAGTGTAGAAACACCGCCCGTACTTAACGATTGCTTGCTCAAACCAAAAAAGTTGTCATAGATGGGATCGAACCATCGTTAAGGGTTTTGCTGACCCTTGCCTCACCCCTCGGCCACATGACCCTACAAAGATAAGGGAAATTTAATAAAGTCTACTGTTTTAGTAGACTTTATTAAAAACTATTTGATGGCCTATTTTAATACAAAGAATAGCGCTAAATGGCCTTCAATATCAAATTTCATGGGGATAGGTATTTTAACCAAAAAATAATTATATTTAACATAGTGCTTATTTTAAAACTAAAACTATTCTCACATGAACAGCCGAAGAATCTTTATTAGAAACACCGCCCTGGCTTCAGGAGCATTAATGACTTCAAATATTTTTGCCAATAGTAAAATTTTCAATACCGATACTTTACGTGTTGCCACCATTGGCGTGAATGGCATGGGATGGGCCAATACCATGGCTGCACTATCTGTTCCTAACCTTGAAGTGGTTGCTTTATGTGATGTTGATGAAAATGTTTTAAATAAACGAAAAGCAGAACTTTTAATCAAACAACCAGGCGTTCAAAAAATTGATACCTATAATGATTACAGAAAAATTTTAGACCGAAAAGATATAGATATTGTAATTGTAGGTACACCCGATCATTGGCATGCCTTACAAATGATCAATGCTTGTTCCGCTGGAAAACATGTGTATGTTGAAAAGCCAGCAGGTAACTCTATCGGCGAATGTAATGCCATGGT
>JBIIRW010000125.1:0-2793 GCA_044341385.1 Sediminibacterium sp.
GCATCTAAGGTTGCTTGATCATTCCAATCAAAATTTTCTGGTAAGATGCGATCCTGTGGACTATTGTATCCTAATAAATATAAAAGCGTGTGTGCCATATCCGCTTGGAATCCAATGTTTGGACGATCTACTGATTCTAAAGTTTCAATCATTGCGGTCCAACTATGCATTCCACCCCAACAAATTTCTCCTTCTGCTGCTAATTTTTCTCCAAAATCTGCGGCTACATCACAAGCTTCTCTAAACGTAGCTGCAATTAATTTTGTGTTGTTCACTGGATCTGCGCTCCAGGCTTCTGGTTTACTCGCTGAATCAATTCTTATAATACCACTTGGCCTTACGCCATACTCTTTTAATTTTTGACCGAAACGACATGATCTTTTTACCATGTCCACAAAAACTGCGCGATCTTCTTTGGATCCCATCGCTGGGCCACCCCAGATAGGTGCTACCAAGCTTCCTACATTTAAATTTAATTTGGCAACTTTTTCTGCAAATCTTTTAATGCCATCATCAGATTCATCAATATTAAAATGTGGTTCAAAAAGTCCAAGGTCAATGCCATCAAATTTTACACCATCTACTTCAGCGTTCACTGTTAAGTCCAATAGTGTATCTAAACTAATGGGTGGTTCAGAATCTGGGCCCTTGCCTACAATACCCGGCCATGTTGCGTTGTGTAATTTTGGATAATTGTTTTTCATATGGTTTCGTTTAAATGTTTTTTAATAAATGCTAATCCGTTTTCAGCAATGTCCCAAGGAGATGAATATTCGCGCCACACGTTAATGGCATTCGCAAAGTCTGGATCATTGCGCGAAAAAGCTTCAATGGTAAACCAGCCTTTATATTGAATGGATTTTAATGTTGAAAAAATATCTTCCCATTGTACATGACCATCACCTGGTGTACCCCGATCGTTTTCGCTAATATGTACATGTGATAAAACTGGGCCAATGGTTTGTAGTGCTACGCTATTTTTTTTCTCTTCTATATTTGCGTGATGTGTATCATACATGGCTTGCACATTTGGATGATCCGCTAATGCGACTAGTGTTTTTAATTGCTCCATGGTATTACACAAATAACACTCAAATCGATTGAGCGCTTCTACCGCTAATGTAATTCCCGCTTGCTTTGCATGCTCACCTGCTGCGTGCAACACCTCGGCACATAATGCATATTCAATTTGTTGGGGAGGTTGTTTGGTAAAAACACCATGCGCAGAATGAAAAGGACCACATAATATTTTTGCGTTCATATCATGCGCGCGGTCAATACCCCATTTGATTCTATCCAATGCTTTCGCGCGCACAGCAGGTGATGGATCCACTGGATTCTCAGCTGAACCTACTACAAAAACGCTCACGGTTTCAAGTCCAATATTTTTTGCATAGGCACCAAGGCGACTATATGCTTTTTCATCAGGCGATCCCACCAAACACTCAACACCATCGTATCCAATTTTTTTTAATCGATCCAGAATTGGAAACAAATCGTCTGAAACCGAAGCAGACCATGCAAGTGTATTAAATCCAATTTTATTCATACTATTATTTTATTGTAGAGGTTACAATACCACGATACGGAACATTAATATTTATTTTTCCAGCCCAATTTTTAGGAATCTTTTTTCCAGCAATCCAATGCATTGCATTTATCACCAAATGTTGAAATGGTTCTTGATCAAAATCTTCAGGATGTCCCATGGTGGTAAAGAAAAATTTTGCGCCATAACTATTGGTGCCCGTCCAGGTTACTGGATTATCATATGCCTTTTTATCGGCAGGGTTGATCGAATGTCCATTCATTAATAAAACCGATCCTTTAACAGGATAACTTGGTAATACTTGATAAAGCCATGATCTAACATGAAAATTATCACCAACGCCCGTTAATAATTCATTGTTGGCTTCGCTCTTAATAATATTTACATCGGTAGATGATTCATGGCCATAGTGTGTGTGTTTTGCAACACCGCCCCAGCCCGGAGGTGAATTAAATGCAAGTTCGCCAAATGCGTTCCACTTTTGTAGTGGATGCCCTTTAGGATAATTAAAAGCATGTGTCGTTGTTCTAAATCCAACCAGTGGCTTACCTGTTTTTAAATAATCTTCTATATGTTGCATTTGATCTGCTGGAAGCCTGCGCCAGCGAAGAAAAAAAACTGCAACGTCTGCTTCCTTCAATGCGGCTAATCCTGGAATATTTTCTTCCGCATTTTGATCAGGAAATGACTTTAATATTTTTGTTCTGAAACCATAATTTTTTTCAAGCTCTGCTGCAATGATTGGCAGGGTTGACTCTCCGCCATATTCATGATCGCCTGCAACAAATACCACCAATGGTTTTTTGTTTGTTTTAATTTTTGAAGATTGACTATAACCTACCATAGTCAATAATATAAAAAGCAAACAAAAAGTACCCTGTTTTAATACGTAAAGTGTTTTCATATAAAAAGTTATTCCTAGTTTAAAATAAAATGGTTGCTTTTATTGTTCCATTGGGTGTAATAATAATAGTTCATCGGGTGAATAAAATCCAACCTTATTTTTTATTTCTTCACGCACTCTTTTTACTGTTTTTTCCTCGACCACTGATGCTTTGTTTCCGAATGAATTTCTAATATACGTTAACACTGCTGCTACTTCTTTATCATTCAACAATCCGCCATAAGGTGTCATGGGTACCTGTCCTGGATATTTTTTTCCATTCACTACGATTGGACCATAAATTCCTTTCAAAACAATTTTTATTAAACGATCCTCATTTCCTAAAACCCATTTTGATTCG